>NZ_JBEXZD010000127.1:0-22598 GCF_040628575.1 Streptomyces sp. NPDC006393 | reverse complement strand
CGGCGGCACGCGGCAGGTGTCGCGGTGATCACCGCACTCGACGAGGCGGGACCGGTCGGCTTCACGGCCACCTCCCTGACGTCCGTCTCCGCCGAGCCCCCGCTGGTCTCCTTCGGCATCGGCACCACGGGATCCAGCTGGCCCGCGATCTCGCGCACCGACCACATCGGCGTCCACATACTCGGCGAGCACCAGGAGGACCTGGCCGCCACTTTCGCCCGCAGCGGCGCAGACAGGTTCGGTCCGGCCACGTCCTGGCGTGAGGGTCCCGAGCGGGTGCCCGTCCTCGACGACGTGCTGGCCTGGCTGGTCTGCCGGGTCGTGGGGCGTGTTCCGGCGGGCGACCATCGCATCGTGATCGCCGAGGTCGTCCACGGCGACCCCACCGGCGCCGGGCGTCCCCTGGTGTATCACCAGGGGCGTTTCAACGCTCTGCGTGACTGATCCCACGGACCTCCCGCCTGCGGAGCGGTCGAGTTCCGGTTACGCTGCGTTGCGAAGGTCACAGTTCAAAGCGCTTGCTTAGCGGGCATGAACTGGGTGTACTGACGAGTAATGTTCCGGCCGGGACGCGGGGTCGCCCCGACCGGGATCGGCCGCTTCAGGCGCCTATGCTGCCTGCAAGAAGGCAGCCCTGAAATGACGATGCAGTAGGAGAGCCGGCGTGAGCTTGAGGATCGTTGTCACTGTGAAGTACGTGCCCGACGCCACTGGCGACCGGCACTTCGCCGATGACCTGACCGTCGACCGGGACGACGTGGACGGTCTGCTCTCCGAGCTGGACGAGTACGCGGTCGAGCAGGCGCTGCAGATCGCCGAGGACGCCGACGACGCCGAGGTCACGGTGCTGACGGTGGGTCCGGAGGACGCCAAGGACGCGCTGCGCAAGGCGCTGTCGATGGGTGCGGACAAGGCGATCCACGTCGAGGACGAGGACCTGCACGGCACCGACGCGATCGGCACCTCCCTGGTGCTGGCGAAGGCGGTCGAGAAGGCCGGCTACGACCTGGTGATCTCCGGCATGGCCTCCACGGACGGCACGATGGGCGTCGTCCCCGCGCTGCTGGCCGAGCGGCTGGGCGTGCCGCAGGTGACCCTGCTGTCCCAGGTGTCGGTCGAGGACGGCACGGTCAAGGGCCGCCGCGACGGCGACGCCGCCTCCGAGCAGCTCGAGGCGCAGCTCCCGGCGGTCGTCTCGGTGACCGACCAGTCCGGTGAGGCCCGCTACCCGTCGTTCAAGGGCATCATGGCGGCCAAGAAGAAGCCGGTTCAGTCCTGGGACCTGTCCGACCTGGACATCGATGCGGACGAGGTCGGCCTGGAGAACGCCTACACGGTGGTCGAGTCGGCGGCCGAGCGCCCCGCGCGCACCGCGGGCACGATCGTCAAGGACGAGGGCGAGGGCGGCAAGCAGCTCGCCGAGTTCCTCGCGGGCCAGAAGTTCATCTGAGGCCCGCTCGCTTCCCGCCCCTTCACACTTCGCAAGCAGGAGAGAAGAAGTCCCATGGCTGAAGTCCTCGTCTACGTCGACCACGTGGACGGTGCCGTCCGCAAGCCCACCCTGGAGCTGCTGACCCTGGCCCGCCGTATCGGCGAGCCGGTCGCCGTCGCCCTTGGCAACGGTGCCGCCGACACCGCCGCCACGCTGGCCGAGCACGGCGCCGCGCGGGTGCTGACCCACGACGCCCCGGAGTACGGCGAGTACCTGGTGGTGCCGAAGGTGGACGCCCTCCAGGCGGCCGTCGAGGCCGTGTCCCCGGCCGCCGTCCTCGTCCCCTCCTCCGCGGAGGGCAAGGAGATCGCCGCGCGTCTGGCGCTGCGGATCGGCTCCGGCATCATCACCGACGCCGTCGACCTGGAGGCCGGCGCCGAGGGTCCGGTGGCCACCCAGTCGGTGTTCGCCGCGTCCTTCACCACCAAGTCCCGTGTCTCCAAGGGCACCCCGGTCATCACGGTCAAGCCGAACAGCGCGGCCGTCGAGGCCGCCCCGGCCGCCGGTGCGGTCGAGGCCCTGTCGGTGTCCTTCTCCGAGAAGGCCACCGGCACCAAGGTCACGGGTCGCACCGCGCGTGAGTCGACGGGCCGTCCGGAGCTGACCGAGGCCGCGATCGTGGTCTCCGGCGGCCGTGGCGTCAACGGCGCCGAGAACTTCGCGATCATCGAGGCGCTGGCCGACTCCCTCGGCGCGGCCGTCGGTGCCTCGCGTGCCGCCGTGGACGCGGGCTGGTACCCGCACACCAACCAGGTCGGCCAGACCGGCAAGAGCGTCTCGCCGCAGCTGTACATCGCCAACGGCATCTCCGGCGCCATCCAGCACCGGGCCGGCATGCAGACCTCGAAGACCATCGTCGCGGTCAACAAGGACCCGGAGGCCCCGATCTTCGACCTGGTCGACTACGGCGTCGTCGGCGACCTGTTCGAGGTCGTCCCGCAGCTGACCGAGGAGATCAAGGCGCGCAAGGGCTGAGCCCCGCCCGCCGGATCGGCCGGCTCGTACCCGAGTCGCTACGAGGCCCCTGTGACCCCCGTGGTCACGGGGGCCTCGGCGTGCTCCGGTTGTTCTCGGGCCGCCGACGGCCCAGGCTGCGGACAGGTGTTGACCCCATGGAAGATCCATGGATAACTTCGCTCTACGGATTGTTGATTCCGTAGAGTGGAATAACAGGAGGGTGTGGGCATGGGTCAGGGCCAGCAGGAGCAGGTGGCGACGAGCCTGGCGGGCGCCGTCGGCGAGGAGATCAGCGCCTCCCTCGCACCGGTCGACGCCGAGCTGGAGCGCCGCTACCCGGGCGACCCGGGGACCCGCCAGCCCGTCCACACCGTCTACGTACCCGGTGACGTCTTCGCCGCCGACACCATCCGCTCCTGGGGCGACCAGGCCCTCGCCGCCCTCGACGAACACGCCCCCGACGCCGCCTCCTTCGCCCGCGTGCTGGGGCTGAGCGACGAACTCGCCGAGCCGGTCCACTCGCGCGTCCGCGCCAAGCTGGAACGCGAGCCGATCGAAGACCTGCGCATCGACTTCGAGGACGGCTACGGGCCCCGCCCCGACGCCGAGGAGGACCAGGCGGCCGCCCGCGCGGCCCGGCTGGTCGCCGAGGCGTACGCGAAGGACACGGCGGCGCCCTACATGGGCATCCGCATGAAGTGCATGGAGGCACCGGTGCGCGACCGGGGCATCCGCACCCTCGACGTCTTCCTCACCGGCCTGATGGAGGCCGGCGGCCTGCCCGCCGGGCTGGTCCTGACGCTGCCCAAGGTGACCTACCCCGAGCAGGTCACCGCGATGGTGCGGCTCCTGGAGGCATTCGAGAAGGCCCACGGGCTTCAGCCGGGCCGCCTCGGCTTCGAGATCCAGATCGAGACCAGCCAGTCCATCCTGGCCGCCGACGGCACCGCCACCGTCGCCCGCATGATCCAGGCCGCCGAGGGCCGGGCCACGGGCCTGCACTACGGCACCTTCGACTACAGCGCCTGCCTCGGTGTCTCGGCCGCCTACCAGGCCAGCGACCATCCGGCCGCCGACCACGCCAAGGCCGTCATGCAGGTCGCCGCGGCCGGCACGGGCGTCCGCGTCTCGGACGGCTCCACCAATGTGTTGCCCGTCGGCCCGACCGAGAAGGTGCACGACGCCTGGCGGCTGCACTACGGCCTCACCCGCCGTGCCCTGGCCCGCGCCTACTACCAGGGCTGGGACATGCACCCCGGACACATCCCCACCCGGTACGCGGCCGTGTTCGCCTTCTACCGCGAGGGCTTCGAGCAGGCGGCGGCCCGCCTGTCCCGCTACGCCAACCGCACCGCCGGTGACGTGATGGACGAGCCCGCCACCGCCAAGGCGCTCAGCGGCTACCTGCTGCGCGGCCTGGACTGCGGCGCCCTCGACATCGCCGAGGTGGCCCGCCTCACCGGCCTGACCCGGTCCGACCTGGAGGGCTTCGCCGCCCCGCGCCGCGGCGACCTCACGGCCTCCGCCCAGTAGTCAGGAGCGGACGCCGTCCGGGTCGTGCGATGCGCCGGCGTCCGCTCAGCCCGAGGGCGGCAGCTCCCCGGAACCCCGTGTGACCAGTCGCGTCGGCAGCTCGATGCGTTCGGGGGTGAGAAGGGTGCCGTCCAGCTGACGGAAGAGGCGTTCGGCGGCGGTGCGCCCGAGCGCCGCCGCGTCCTGGGCGACGACGGTGACGCCCGGCTGGAGCAGATCGGCCAGTTCGATGTCGTCGAAACCGACGAGGGCGACCGGACGGGACAGCCCGGCCAGGACGCGGATCACCGTGACCGTCACCCGGTTGTTGCCCGCGAACACGGCGGTGACCGGCTCCGGCCCGGTCAGCATGGCCTCGGCGGCCCGGCGCACCCGCTCCGGATCGGTGACGCCCAGCGACATCCAGGAGTCCGCCACGGATATCCCCGCGTCCTCCATCGCCGCCCGGTAGCCGCGCAGCCGCTCGGCGGCGGTGTGGATCCGGGGCATGTCGCCGATGAAGCCGATCCTGCGGTGGCCGTGCGCGATCAGGTGCGCCACGCCGTCGCGGGCCCCGCCGAAGTTGTCCGACAGCACGACGTCGGCGTCGATGCGGCCCGCCGGGCGGTCCACGAACACCGTGGCCACGCCCGCCCTGATCTCCGGCTCCAGGTACCGGTGGTCGTCACCGGCCGGGATCACGACCAGCCCGTCCACCCGGCGCGCGCACAGCGCGAGCGCCAGCTCCTGCTCGCGCTCCGGGTCCTCCGCGCTGGAGCCGTTGATCAGCAGGGCCCCGTGCGCCCGGGCGACCTCCTCGACCGCGCGGCTCAGCGGCCCGTAGAACGGGTCGGCGAGGTCCTCCAGGATCAGCCCGATGCTCGCCGTACGGCCCTTGCGCAGCACCCGTGCGCTGTCGTTGCGGCGGAAGCCGAGGGCCTCGATGGCCTCCTGGACGCGCCGCTCGGTGTCCGGCGTGACACCGGGCTCACCGTTGACCACCCGGGAGACGGTCTTCAGACCGACGCCGGCCCGGGCCGCCACGTCCTTCATCGTCGGACGGTTGCCGTAGCGGGTCCCGGCCGGGCGGTCCCGGAGGCGGTCGGCCGGGCGGTCTGCTCGGGGGGCGGTCTCTGGCACGATGCGGCGTCCTGTCCTGTCGTCCACGAAGGGGGCGGTTCGATCCCCGGGTGCGGTGCGTATGAGGATGTGGCGTCGAGCATAGAGCCTGGACAACGTTGTCATCAGCGAGAGAGACTGTTCACCGCATACTCCGGCCTGCGCCCCCACCGCGAGACCGGGCTGCGCGCACTTCTTGGTTCCTTCATGGTTGACGGGGAGATCTGACTCAGATGCACACCGACCTCGTGGCGGCGCTCGACATCGGCGGCACCAAGATTGCCGGCGCGCTGGTGGACGGCCACGGCAGCATCCTGGTGCGCGCGCAGCGCGCCACGCCCGCGCGGGAGGACGGCGACACCGTGATGCGGGCCGTGGAGGACGTGCTGGCGGAACTGGCCGCGACGCCGCTGTGGGGGAGGGCCGGGGCCCTCGGCATCGGCAGTGCGGGCCCGGTGGACGCCTCCGCCGGCACGGTCAGCCCCGTCAACGTGCCGGGCTGGCGCGACTACCCGCTCGTCGAGCGGGCCCGGGCCGCCACGGGAGGGCTGCCCGTGGCGCTGATCGGTGACGGCGTGGCCATCACGGCGGCCGAACACTGGCAGGGCGCGGCCCGCGGCCACGACAACGCGCTGTGCATGGTGGTCTCCACCGGCGTGGGCGGCGGCCTGGTCCTGGGTGGCCGGCTGCATCCCGGGCCGACGGGCAACGCCGGCCACATCGGCCACATCAGCGTCGACCTGGACGGCGACCCGTGCCCGTGCGGCTCACGGGGCTGCGTCGAGCGCATCGCCAGTGGCCCGAACATCGCCCGCCGGGCGCTCGAGAACGGCTGGCGCCCGGGTCCCGACGGTGACACGTCGGCCGCGGCGGTGGCCGCCGCGGCGCGTGCCGGTGACCCGGTGGCCGTGGCCTCCTTCGAGCGTGCCGCGCGGGCCCTGGCCGCGGGCATCGCCGCGACCGCGACCCTCGTCGAGATCGACATCGCGGTGATCGGCGGGGGAGTGGGCAAGGCGGGCGACGTGCTCCTCGCCCCTCTGCGCAAGGCCCTCGCCGACTACGCGACCCTCTCCTTCGTCCGGCACCTGACCGTCGTCCCGGCCCGCATGGGCACCGACGCCGGCCTGGTGGGAGCCGCCGCGGCGGCCCTTCAGGCCCGGGCCGACACCACGGCCGCCGGCGTCTGACGGCGCCGGCCGCCGATGAGGCCCGCACGGGACCCGCCCTTCTCGGCCGGGTCCCGCACGCAGGCTGTCGGGTGCCTCAGCAGCTGAGCCGTGCGTTCGCCCAGTCCGCGTGGTCGGAGTCGATACCGTCGCCGCCGTCGGTGACGACGAGCCGGACGACCTGGGCGCCGGTGACGTCCGCCGTGACCGGCTGGGCGGGCATGGCGTTGGTGAGGACGCCGGTCGAGGCGACCTTGGTGCCGTCCGCCCAGATCTCGAAGGCGACGGTGCCCTTGGCGCCCTTCTCGTCGTCGACGCCGACGTCCGCGGTGACCTCGGTGCACGCCCCGCCGGTGTAGTACTCCACGTCGCTCTGGGCATGGACGCCGAGCCCCTTGGCGTACACCACACCGCCGAGGGTGATCGGATGGCCGTCGCCCGCGGCGCTCTCGCCGTTGCTGGTGTCGCGCTCCACGGGACCGTAGCCGTTGGTCGCCGACAGCCAGGGCAGGTCGCCGAGGTACGACGTTCCGGCGGGCGGCGGCACCACCACGGACGCGCTGAGCGGCAGGGTGCTGTCGACGCGTTCGCCGGTCGGGGAGCGGTGAGTCGCCTTCAGCGTCAGGCCGTACGAGCCCGTGGGCGTGCCGGGCGGCGCCGTGACCGTCCACGCGGTGCGCAGTGCCCTGCCGGTCGGGACGACGGGGGCGGCCGTCGGGGACTGGGCCCGCACCGTCCAGCCCTCCGGGCCGCTCAGTGCCACGGTGACGCGGGTGGCCGGTGTCCGGCCCAGGTCGGTGACCGTGGTGGTCAGAGTGGCGGGCTTGCCCGCCTGGATCAGCGGGCTGCCGCTCAGGCCGAGTTCGACGGCGGGCGGGTTCCCGGCCCAGCGCGGATCGGCCGACACCCGGACGAGGACCGTGCCGTGGGCCGGTACGGTGGCCGAGATCGCGCCGGCGGTGTTGTAGCTCCGGTGCTGCCACAGGTCGCGCAGGGTGTAGGCGTCCGCGTCGGGCAGCCCCACGGCTCGCGCGGTGGTGGCGATGCGCTGCGGTGCGCCGGTCTCGTTGAACAGGGCCACCGCGCGACTGCCGTCCTTCATCTCCTTGGCGACCACCCAGCGTCCGCCCTCGGAGGAGACGACGGCGCCCTGCTTGCCCAGCGGGTCCTGGTCGACGGCGATGACCTCCTTGTTGTCCAGGATCTCGAAGGTCGCCGGGGAGGCCTTGCGCAGGTCCGAGCCGATGAGGAGCGGCGCGGCCATGATCGACCACATGGAGAAGTGCGTGCGGTACTCGGTGTCGGTCATGCCGCCGTTACCGACCTCCAGCATGTCCGGGTCGTTCCAGTGCCCGGGACCGGCGTACGGGGCGAGCGGCAGGTTCTGCTTGAGGATCGACAGCATCGAGCCCCAGCTGTCGCTGATGTCACCGGTGGTGCGCCACAGGTGCCCGACGTCGGACGCCCACTCCCAGGGCTTGTTCTGCCCCCACTCGCAGATGCTGTAGACGATGGGCCGGCCGGTGGCCTCGAGGGCGTCCCGCATGGTGGTGTAGCGCTGCTTGGCGTCCACGCCCTGGTTGTTGCAGTTGTCGTACTTGAGGTAGTCGACGCCCCAGTCGGCGAACTGCCGGGCGTCGCTGTACTCGTGGCCGAGCGCGCCCGGGAAGCCGGCGCTGTTGCAGGTCTTGGTGCCCGCGCTGGTGTAGATGCCGAGCTTGAGCCCCTTGGAGTGCACGTAGTCGGCCACCGCCTTGATCCCGTTGGGGAAGCGGACCGGGTCGGGGACGAGCTTGCCGTCGGCGTCCCGGGCGGGCAGGGCCCAGCAGTCGTCGAGGTTGACGTACCGGTATCCGGCGTCCTTCAGGCCCTTGTCGACGAAGAGGTCGGCGATGCCCTTGACCATGGACTCGTTGAAGTCGGCACGGCAGTGCGTGGAGTTCCAGTTGTTGAAGCCCATCGGCGGGGTGAGGGCGAGCCCGTCGGCCAGGGCGGGCGTCGCCGCGTCTTCGACGGGCGTGGCGCCGGACCGGGCGGGGGCCGCGACGGCGGGTACGGCCAGTCCGGCCGTACACAGCAGTCCCGCGGTGAGCGTGCCGAGCAGTCTTCGGCGGATCGTGCGCGTGTGCGGGTGGCGCATGGAGCGTTCCTCCGAACTCGCGAGGACGAGGTGGCAATGACGTCATGCTCGCGTCATTGATGCGCGCTTACGGTAGAACCTGTCGGACTCTGTTGGAAGAGGCCCGACCGATCTGTTCGATACCGTTCAAGCGGAGGGCTCGCGGCCGGAACACGCCGCCGTCGACGGGTGCGTGACCTCCGCCGGGCCGGCGCAGTTGAACCGGCCATGAAGAAGCGCAGCATGCTCGCCCTCGCCTCCCTCGCCACCGGCTTCGTGGTGGCCGCCGTCACCCCCTCGCACGCCGCCGACCGCGGCGCCCTGGAGGATCTGAACGTCAAGGACACCGTGGGCACGGTGGACCACCTCGTCAGCCAGGACAGCCTCGACCTCGGCGACGGACCCCTGGGGCAGACCGGCTGAGGCCGGCCCGGACACCGCGGGCGGCGCCGGTGCCCCCTTCCGGGGTGCCGGCGCCGTGGCGTGTCCGCGCCCTCAACTGGGCCTGGTTTCCGTGGCAGGGTGAAGCGGGCAAGCCACAGGGGGCCAACAGAAGAGGGGGACCTGTGACCGTCGTCTGGATCAACGGCTCGTTCGGTGCGGGGAAGACCACCACCGCACGGGAACTGATCGACCTGATCCCGAACAGCACGCTCTTCGACCCCGAGATCATCGGCGGCATGCTCACGCACCACCTCCTGCCGCCCAAGCACCTCGCCGAGGTCGGCGACTTCCAGGACCTGCCGATCTGGCGCCGGCTGGTGATCGACACGGCGGCCGCGATGCTCGCCGAGCTGGGCGGCACCCTCGTCATTCCCATGACCCTGCTGCGTCAGGAGTACCGCGACGAGATCTTCGGCGGCCTCGCCGCCCGCCGGATCGGCGTCCGGCACATCCTCCTCGCCCCGGCGGAAACGATCCTGCGGGAGCGGATAGCCGGCCGCGAGGTCCCGCCCGACCTGCCCGACGGCGAGGCGCGGACACGCCAGTGGGCCTACGACCACATCGAGCCCTACCGCGCCGCCCTCGCCTCATGGCTGGCCGCCGACGCCCACCTCGTCGACACCAGTGCCCTCACCCCCTACGAGACGGCCGTCCGCGTCGCCGAGGCCGTCGGCAGCGGCGCCGTACCCGTCTGCGACATCGTGCAGACGCCCGAACCCACCGCGGAGACCGTCGCCTCCGGCGTGCTCCTCTTCGACGAGCACGACCGGGTGCTGCTCGTCGACCCCACCTACAAACCCGGCTGGGAGTTCCCCGGAGGCGTCGTCGAACCCGGCGAGGCCCCGGCCCGCGCGGGGATGCGCGAGGTCGCCGAGGAGACCGGACTGAGGCTGGACGAGGTGCCCCGGCTGCTCGTCGTCGACTGGGAACGGCCCGCCCCGCCCGCCTTCGGCGGTCTGCGGCTGCTCTTCGACGGCGGCCGGCTGGACTCCGCGGCGGCCGGCCGGCTGCTGCTGCCCGGACCCGAGCTGCGCGACTGCCGGTTCGTCACCGAGCAGGAGGCCGCGAGGCTGCTGCCGCCCGTCCGCTACGAACGGCTGCGCTGGGCGCTGCGGGCCCGCGAGCGCGGCGCGGCGGTGTATCTGGAGGCGGGTGTCCCGGTCGGCGGCTGACACCCCGCAGGTACACGGTCGGCGGCTGACACCCCGCGGGTACACGACCTTGTCCCAGCCGGGCGTCCGGTACCGGTCCGTCGATGCCCGCAGCGCCCGGCCGGCCCGTGCGGTCACCGGATCGCCGTGGCCGAAGCAGGCCATCTCCGCGTCGAGCGTGGCGAGCCGCCGGAAGGCGGCGGGTGTGACCGGGGCGTGGACCACGTGGGCGCCGTCGCCGAAGTCGAGCACATGGCCGTCGGAGAGTTCGGTCACCTGCTTCGGCCGCAGCCGCTCGCCCTCGGGCAGCTGCTCGAGGGCTCTGGCATGGAGGGGCCGCTCCCGGTCCTCGGGGACCGGCGGCACCTCGCCGCGGACGACCGGCGCGTCCAGGCGGTGGGCCGGCACCTCGGCCCCCCCACAGCCCGGCCACCTCGGCCGCTCCGCCCGCGTGGTCCTCGTGGAAGCGCGTGAGCACGATCCGCCGTACGTCGGCGGGGTCCCGGCCCAGGGCCCGGATCTGGCATACCCCAGGGAGGGCCCCCACCGGGGTCGAGGGCCCTCTGTCGTGGGCAGAGCGGGGTGTCGGGGAGCCGTTCGCGCCGCGGGGCGGAGTGGCTCAGCCCGCCGCGTAGTTGCGCAGGAACAGCGCCTCGGCGACCGACAGCCGCTCGAGTTCCTCGGGGGAGACGCTCTCGTTCACGGCGTGGATCTGCGCCTCCGGCTCGCTCAGGCCGATGAGCAGGATCTCGGCCTGCGGGTAGAGCGCGGCGAGCGTGTTGCACAGCGGGATGGAGCCGCCCTGCCCGGCGTACTGCATCTCCTGGCCCGGGTAGGCGACCGCCATCGCGTCGGCCATCGCCTGGTAGGCGGGGCTCGTGGTGTCGGCGCGGAAGGCCTGGCCCTGGCCGATCTGCTCGGTGTGCACCCGAGCGCCCCACGGCGTGTGCGCCTCCAGGTGGGCCTGGAGCAGCTTGGTCGCCGCGGCCGCGTCGACGCCCGGCGGCACCCGCAGGCTGATCAGCGCGCGGGCGCCGGCCTGCACGGACGGCGTGGCGCCGACGACCGGCGGGCAGTCGATGCCGAGGACCGTGACCGCCGGGCGGGCCCAGATCCGGTCGGCGACCGTGCCGGAGCCGATCAGCTCCACCCCGTCCAGCACCTTGGCGTCCTTGCGGAACTGCTCCTCGTCGTACTGGAGGCCGTCCCACGCGGAGCCGCCGTCCAGACCGTCGACCGTCGTCGAGCCGTCCTCGGCGCGCAGCGAGTCCAGGGCGCGGACCAGCGCCGCGAGCGCGTCGGGGGCGGCGCCGCCGAACTGGCCGGAGTGCAGGTTGCCTTCGAGGGTGTCGACCTGGACGCGGACCAGGGTCATGCCCCGCAGGGTGGTGGTGACGGTGGGCAGGCCCACGCGGAAGTTGCCGGCGTCGCCGATCACGACGGTGTCGGCCTTGAGGAGTTCGGGGTGCTCCTCGGCGTAGCGCTCCAGGCCGCCGGTGCCCATCTCCTCCGAGCCCTCGGCGATCACCTTGACGGCGACCGGTATGCCGCCGTTGGCCTTGAGGGCGCGCAGCGCGAGCAGGTGCATGATGACCCCGCCCTTGCAGTCGGCGCTGCCGCGTCCGTACCAGCGGCCGTCGCGCTCGGTCAGCTCGAACGGCGGGGTGGCCCAGGCGGCCTCGTCCAGCGGCGGCTGCACGTCGTAGTGGGCGTACAGCAGGACCGTCCTGGCGCCCTCGGGGCCGGGCAGGTAGCCGTACACGGACTGGGTGCCGTCGGGGGTGTCGAGCAGTGCCACGTCGGTGAAGCCCTCGGCGCGCAGCGCGTCCGCGACCCAGTTCGCGGCGCCCTCGCTCTCGCTCTTCGGATACTGGTCGAAGTCCGCCACCGACTTGAAGGCCACCAGTTCGGCAAGCTCCGCCTTGGCCCTGGGCATCAGGGACGCGACGGTCTCGGCGACCGGATTCGACGACATGGGCACGCTCCTTGTGGGTGCGACGTGGTGCCCGTGCGCACCTGGGCGGTACGTCCGAGCACTTCTGTGTTCGAAGATGATCGTGTCAGCGTAGGCGCGGCCCGAGGGCGGTGCGCGTACGAAGGCGATCCTCCCACAGCGGCCCCCGGCGACGGCCGCCGTAGGATGCGGGGGACAGCAGCGGCAGCCGGCTTGATCTGGAGCGGTGGACCATCGTGAGCAGCGAGAACTCTTCGGCGGACGACGTGCGGCGGGTGTGGGACGTCGTCGTGGTGGGCGCGGGGCCCGCGGGGGCCTCCGCCGCCTACGCGGCGGCGGTCGCGGGACGGCGCGTGCTGCTGCTGGAGAAGGCGGAGCTGCCGCGCTACAAGACGTGCGGCGGCGGGATCATCGGCCCCTCGCGCGACTCCCTGCCGCCGGGCTTCGAGCTCCCGCTGAAGGACCGGGTGCACGCGGTGACGTTCTCGAACAACGGCCGCTTCACCCGCACCCGGCGCTCCAGGCAGATGCTGTTCGGGCTGATCAACCGGCCCGAGTTCGACCAGCAGCTGGTGGAGCACGCGCAGAAGGCGGGCGCCGAACTGCGCACCGGTGCGACCGTGGTGCGGGTCGAGCAGCACGGCTCGGCGGTGCCGGACCGGCGCACGGTCGCCGTGGTCCTCCAGGGCGGCGAGACGGTCCTCGCGCGCGCCGTGGTCGGCGCCGACGGCAGCGCCAGCCGCATAGGCGCCCATGTCGGTGTGAAGCTGGGCCAGGTGGACCTCGGTCTGGAGGCGGAGATCCCGGTGCCCGAGACCGTGGCCGAGGACTGGCGCGGACGGGTCATGATCGACTGGGGTCCGATCCCGGGCAGCTACGGCTGGGTGTTCCCCAAGGGAGACACGCTGACGGTCGGGGTGATCTCGGCCCGCGGTGAAGGCGCCGCGACCAAGCGGTACCTCGAGGACTTCATCGCCCGTCTCGGTCTGGCCGGTTTCGAGCCGAGCATCTCCTCCGGGCACCTGACCCGCTGCCGCGCCGAGGACTCGCCGCTGTCGCGCGGGCGGGTGCTGGTGTGCGGGGACGCGGCCGGGATGCTGGAGCCGTGGACGCGCGAGGGCATCTCGTTCGCGCTGCGGTCCGGGCGGCTCGCGGGCGAGTGGGCGGTGCGGATCGCCGAGGCGCACGACGCGGTGGACGCCCGGCGCCAGGCACTGAACTACGCGTTCGCGATCAAGGCCGGGCTCGGCGTCGAGATGGCCGTCGGCCGGCGGATGCTGGCGGTCTTCGAACGCCGCCCGGGCCTCTTCCACGCGGCCCTGACCGGTTTCCGTCCGGCCTGGAGGGCGTTCAAGGAGATCACCCAGGGCTCGACCTCGCTGGGCGAGCTGGTCCGCACGCACCCGGCGGCCCAGCGGGCGCTGTCCGTGATGGACCGCAGGTCCGCCGCGCCCGTCCCGCAGGACCCCGCCGGGGACGCGGTCAGTCCGTGACCGTGATGCGGAACACCGGGTGGTCGCCGGCGGCCGCGACGAGCTCCGCGTCGGAGGACTTGGCGGTGACCCCCTGGAAGTACTGGTTGACCTCCCAGCCCCACTTCTCCAGGTAGGTCCGCAGGATCGGCAGCTTCTCCGCGTCGGGAAGCTCCACCGCGGTGAACGCGCGGACCTTCCGGCCGACGCGCAGCTCCCCGCCGCCGGCGGCGCGCATGTTGCGCACCCACTGGGAGTGGCCGCGGGCCGAGACGAGGTACTGCGCGCCCTCGTAGGTGTGCGGGTTGACCGGGATGCGCTGGAGCTTGCCGCTCTTGCGGCCGCGCACGGACATCTCCGCCGTGCCGGCGAGGCTCAGTCCGTGCCGGGCCAGCCAGCCGATCACGCCGTTCAGACGGACGTTCATCGGGCTGCCCTTGAGGTAGTACGGCGACGACGACATGGTGACCCCCACTGATTCGGGAGAGCGGTGCTCTCGTTCGAGAACAGTGTGCACTGGATCGGTGCTCCGTAGCAAGAGCAGTGCTCTCTTTTGTGTGCGGTGCTCTGAAAACATGGGACACTCCTCCCCATGAACACCGCAAAGGGCGCCCGAGCCCGGGCCAGGACGGAGATCACCGCCGCGATCAAGGACGCGGCGCGCAGACAGCTCGCCGCCGAGGGCGCGGCGAAGCTCTCGCTGCGTGCCGTCGCCCGTGAACTGGGCATGGTCTCCTCCGCGCTGTACCGGTACTTCCCCAGCCGCGACGACCTGCTCACCGCGCTGATCATCGACGCCTACGACTCGCTGGGCGAGGCGGCGGAGGCGGCGAAGGCAGCGGGGGCAGCGGAGGCCGCGCACGGCGCGGTCGCCGGCGCGGAGCCCCTGGAGCGCTGGACCGCCGTGTGCGAGGCGGTGCGCGGCTGGGCCCTCGCCCACCCGCACGAGTACGCCCTCATCTACGGCTCGCCCGTGCCCGGTTACACCGCGCCCGAGACGACCGTCCCGTCGGCGGCCCGCGTCGGCCTCCTCCTCATCGGCATCACCCGCGACGCCCACGAACGGGAGGCGCTGACCGCGCCCCCGCTCCCCGCCGACCTGTGCGAGGAGGCCGAGCGGATGAGAGCCGACCTCGCGCCCGACCTGCCCCCCGAGGTGGTCGCCGCTCTCGTCGCCGCCTGGGCGCAGCTGTTCGGGCTGGTCGGCTTCGAGGTGTTCGGCCAGTTCCACCGGGTGGTGGAGGACCGCGCGCCCTTCTTCCGGCACGCGGCCGTCCGGCTCGCCCACGGGGTGGGCCTGAGGTCCTGACCTGCCCCGCCTGACCGCTGCGGCACGTCAGCGGCCGTACTTCCCGGGGAGTACGGGTGATCACCTCGCCGGGGTGACGCGCGGGCGGCGCGGGGCGTCTAGCGTGGCCGTCATGGAAGAGCAGCGCCTGCGCGCGGGCGGTCCGCCGCGCTGGTGGCGGCACGGCCCCCGTGGTGGTCCCGCGCCGACGAGGAGGAGACGCCGGGCGCCCACTGGCCCGTCGTCTCCACCGCGCTGTTCACCGCCTTCGTGCTCATCGGCTCCCACTTCTCGTCCCGCAACCAGCACGGCACCCGGGAGGCGCTGGACCCCTACGCGTACGCGCTGCTGTGCGTGGCCTGCGGGCTGCTGCTGTGGCGCAAGCGGCACCCGGTGTTCGTCGCGTACGGCACGGCGGTGGCCACGCTGGCCTACTTCGCCGCCGGATATCCGTACGGACCGGTGTTCCTGGCCGTCGCCGTGAGCTGCTTCAGTGCCGTCGTCGCCGGGCACCGCAGGGCCGCCTGGGCGTCCGTGGGCCTGCTGTGGGCCGGGCACGCGCTCATCGCGCTCTGGCTCTACCGGTGGCTGCCGCCGTCCGGCGACACCGCCTCCTCCTGGGGCCAGCAACTCGTCATCGCCACCTGGGTGGTGGCCGTCGTCGCCGTGTCCGAACTGGGCCGCGTACGCCGCGAGCAGTGGGTCAAGGAACGCGCGGAGCGCGCCCAGGCGGCCCGGCGGCGCGCCGACGCCGAACGGCTGCGGATCGCCCGCGAGCTCCACGACGTCCTCGCCCACAGCATCTCCGTCATCAATGTGCAGGCCGGCGTCGGCCTCGCGCTCCTGGACACCGACCCGGAGCAGGCGCGCACCGCGCTGACCACCATCAAGGCCGCCAGCAAGGAGGCACTGGGGGAGGTGCGCCAGGTGCTCGACACCCTGCGCGCCCCGGGAGCCGCCCCGCGCGCCCCGGCGCCCGGCCTGGACCGGCTGTCCGAGCTCGTGGACCAGGCGGCGAGCGCCGGCCTCACCGTCGACGTGGAGGGCTCCCCGCCCCGGTTGCCGCCCGGCACCGACCTCGCCGCCTTCCGTATCGTGCAGGAGGCCCTCACCAACGTCGTACGGCACTCGGGCTCCCGGAACGCGCGCGTGCGCCTCGACCACGGCGGCGACACGCTGAGGCTGCGCATCGACGACGACGGCCCGGCGACCGGCGCGGACGCCGGCGGCAGCGGCAACGGCCTGGCCGGGATGCGCGAGCGGGCCGCCGCGCTCGGTGGCACGATCGACGCGGGCCCGCGCCCCGACGGCGGCTGGCGGGTGCTCGCCGTGCTGCCGCTGACGATCAAGGAGGAGAACCGGTGATCCGCGTGACTCTCGCCGACGACCAGTCGCTGGTGCGGGCCGGGTTCAGGGCACTGCTCGACGCGCAGCCGGACATCGAGGTCGCCGGGGAGGCCGCCGACGGGGAGGAGGCCCTGCGCCTGGTGCGCGAGCTGCGCCCGGACGTGGTGCTCATGGACATCCGCATGCCGGCACTGGACGGGCTGGCCGCGACCCGCCGCATCACCGAGGACCCCGGCCTGAAGGACGTCAAGGTGGTCATGCTCACCACCTTCGAACTCGACGAGTACGTCTTCGAGGCGATCCGCTCGGGCGCCTCCGGGTTCCTGGTCAAGGACACCGAACCCGACGAACTCCTGCGCGCGGTACGGGCGGTGGTCGGCGGCGACGCGCTGCTGTCCCCGGGAGTCACCCGCCGGCTGATCGCCGAGTTCGCGGCCCGCTCCAAGGAGCCCGCGACCGCCGATGCCCTCGTCCGGCTCACCGAGCGCGAACGGGAGGTCATGGCCCTGGTCGGCATCGGCCTGTCCAACGAGGAGATCGCCCGCCGCCTGGTGGTCAGCCCGCTCACCGCGAAGACCCACGTCAGCCGCACCATGGTGAAGCTCGGCGCCCGCGACCGCGCTCAACTGGTCGTCCTGGCCTACGAGTCGGGGCTGGTCAGGCCCGGCTGGCTGGGCTGAGGCGGCGCACGCCCGCCGCGAGCCCCACGCCCGCTGCGAGCCCCATGCCCGCCCGCCGGTTCGGGCCCGGACGCGGGTGATCGCCTGGCCCGGACGCGGGTGATCGTCCGGCCCGTACCCGGATGATCGCCCGGCTCGTGGACTCAGACGATCGCCGAGGTGTCCCGCCACAGCGCGACGAGCGAATCGTCGCCCGTCACGTGCGGGACCGGGACCCGGTTCCACAGCGCCAGGTACAGCATTTCGGCCGGTCCGGAGAGTTCGGCGTCGGCCGCGGCGGAGGCCTCCCGGACCGTGACCGGCGGCCCGTCCGAGAGCCGTACGGTCCACACCGCGTCCGCGCCGTCGGCCGTGCCCGTGGCGCGCACCCGCAGCACGCGCGGGTCGGGAGTGCGGACCCGGCTCCTGGAGCGGGCGTGGAAGCCGCGCAGCAGCTCGTCGATGCCGTCGACGGCGAACTCGCCGTCGATCGGGGTCGGCGTGCCGCCGCGCGCCTGCTCCGCGTCGAAGCGGTGGACGGCCGTCTCGTGCGCCTGCCGCCGGGTCCAGAAGGCCAGTGGCGAGGGCGGATCCTGGGGCGCGGGATGGAACGTCCAGCACGCCACGGCGGCCGGCGCCCCGGCCAGGGTGTCCACGAGCCGCCGGTGGCCGTCCCGGTACCAGGCCACCAGTTCGGCCCCGTCGAGCGCGGGCGGATCCCCGATGGGGCGCGGTGAGGTGTGCCCGTCGGCGACGAAGGAGGCGGCCCACTCGTGCACCGCGCCCGTGTGTCCCAGCAGGTCCCGCACCCGCCAGTCCGGACACGTCGGTACGACGGCGTCGGTCCCCGCCTCCTCGGCCGCGGCGGCCAGCAGGCGGCCCTCCTGATCCAGCGCTTGAAGGAACTCGGCAGTCTTCATGGGGGCAGTCTGCCGGACGGACCGCGCCGGTGAGCGGAGAGGCTGCCGGGCGAGACACGCCGTACGGCACCGGATCGGCCCATGTGGCGAGCGGGATCCGCCGTCGGTCATTCGCCGGTCGACCGCCTGGTGGCGAACCCGACCCCCGCGGCGACCGCGGCCAGGGCGGCGACGCTGGTGAGCGCGGCCGGCAGGGAGAGCCAGTCGGCCATGAACCCGATGGCCGGGGGGCCGACGAGCATGCCGCCGTAGCCGAGCGTGGAGGCGACGGCGACACCGCTCGGACCGGCCAGGGCGCCGGCGCGTTCCACGGCGACCGGGAACAGGTTGGCGAGCCCGACCCCGGTGACGGCGAAGCCGAGCAGCGCCGCCCACACCGACGGCGCGAGACAGCCGAGCAGCATGCCGGCCGCGGCGACGGAGCCCCCGGCCACGATCGTGCGGGTGCGGCCCAGCCGCTGGAGGAGGGTGGTCCCGGTCAGCCGTCCGATGGTCATCGCCAGGGCGAAACAGGAGTAGCCGGCCGCCGCGACGCCCGGCGAGGCGCCCAGGTCCTGCTGGAAGTGGAGCGCGCCCCAGTCGGCCATGGCGCCTTCGCCGTAGGCCGTGCACAGCGCGATGAGGCCCAGGACGAGAACGACCCCGCGGGTACGGCCGTCCAGGCGCCGCGGATGCGGCTGCTCCGACCGGTCCCGCGTCCGCGCGGCCGGTCGCGGGGGCGGCTGCCGCAGGAGCGTGCGCCCGGCGACGACGGTGACGAGCAGGCCGACCGCCGTCAGACACAGCAGATGGCGGGTGGGGGAGAGATGTCCCGCCACGAATCCGCCGACTCCGGCTCCCACCATGCCGCCGAGGCTGAAGGCGGCGTGGAAGCTCGGCATGATCGGCCGCCGCAGCGCGGCCACCAGGTCCACGGCCGCGCTGTTGAAGGCGACGTTGATGCCGCCGTACGCGGCGCCGAAGACCAGGAGGACCGCGCCCAGCGCCCAGGCGGAGTGGGTGAGCGGGGGCAGGGCGACGCTGAGGGAGAGGAGGACGGCGCAGACGACGGTGACCGGATGGCTGCCGTACCGACGGCACAGGCGGCCCGTGAGGGTCATGGTGACGACGGCGCCCGCGGACACACCGAGAAGGGCGAGGCCGAGTTCCCCGGTGGAGGCGTGGGTCTGGTGCTTGACGTCCGGGATGCGGACCACCCAGCCGGCGAAGACGAAGCCGTCCAGGGCGAAGAAGGCGGTCAGGGCGGCACGGAGCCGTGTGAGGGCGTTGTCCGGCACGACGGTGTGCAGACGGACTTTGTTTAGAAGCGGCACAAAACCAGGCTAGATATGCGGCGGGGCGGCGACAAGGGGTGCGGTGGGGCGGGGTGGGGGTGATCGAGGGTCGGCGCGATCGGTCGACGGGCGGCCCTCATGTCGCGAGGTCCTTTACGTGGGTGGTCTGGCATGATCGACTTGGATTGTCATGAACAGGCGGTCTCAGGGGAGGGGCCGCGCGGACGGGGGAGGGCGCAGGCGTGCGCACTGCTGAGGAGAAGTCTCAGTCGTGTCCGGAGTGCGGTGCCGAGATCCACGCGGACGGCAGGTTCGTCTCCTGGTGCGGAGCCTGTGACTGGAACGTGGACCCGGAAGGGCCCCACCAAGAGGGCGACCGGCTGGACAGAGCGCGGCGCGCGCTGGCGCGACGGCACGGCGAGAAGCTCCTGGGCGAGGTGACGGCCGGCGGGAGTCTGCGCGCCCGGCGCGACACCTTCTCGCTGCTCGCCTTCGCGATGGCGCTCGCCGTGCACGGCGTCACCGTTGCCCTCGTCGTCGGCGGAGCCTGGTGGCTGGTGCGCGGGTGGGGCGGTGCGGGCATGGTGCCGGGGTTGCTCCTCCTCGCCGTGGCGTGGCCCCTCAGACCGCGAGGCGCGCGGTTGCCCGAGGCGGGACCCGTGCTCCACCGCGACGAGGCGCCTGAGCTCTTCGCTCTGGTCGACGAGGTCGCCCGGGTCGTCGGCACCCGTGGTGTCGATCGAATCTGGGTCGACGCGGAGGTCAACGCGAGCGTCATGGCGTACGGCGTACGCGGGCGGCGACTGCTGACGCTGGGGCTTCCGCTGTGGGAGATCCTCACGCCGCAGCAGAGGGTCGCGCTGCTGGGCCACGAACTCGCCCATTACAGCAACGGCGACACACGCCACGGTCCGGTCCTGTCGACGGCGTACCGCTCACTGACCACCTGGCACTACTACTTCTGCCCGACAGCCGACCCGTCCGTCGCCGAGATGGTCGTCAACCTGCTCTTCGCCGTTCCGCGGCTGTTCCTGAAGGGTGTGCTGACGCTGCTCGACCACCTGACGCTGCAAGCCACCCAGCGGGCCGAGTACCTGGCCGACCGCGAGGCCGCCCGCGCGGCGTCCACCGAGGCGGCCGTGGGCCTGATGGACCGGCTCCTGGTCGCGGACTCCGTCGCCGTCGCCCTTCGGCGCGAGGTCAGCCGGGCCGCCCTCGTCGGAACGCGGGGCGCCCGCACGTCGGAGGCCGAGCCGGCGGAGATCTGGGACCGGCTCAGAGCACACATGGCATCGATCCCCGACCACGAGTACGAGCGGCAGCGACGCGTCGGCGTTCGGCGCGGACACAGCGTCGATGCGACCCACCCGCCGACACACCTCAGGCGTGCCTGTCTGCTCGCAGGCCCGTCCGCTCCCGCAGTCGTGGCGACGGACGACGATCGGGAACGGCTGATCACGGCCGAACTCGCCGGGGCCCGCACCACGGTGGCCCGCCGCATCGTCCGAGAGGGCTTCGGCAGCTAGGGGTCGAGACGCCCCCTATAGGGCCTGTCCGGCGATCGCGGCGCAGACGCGGGGGCTGGCACGGGTGTCAGCCGGTCTTGCGACCCCACCAGGTGTCCACCCGGGCCCACTCCTCGGCCCACTGGTCGAAGCGGCGGCGGTCGAGCCGGCTCTGGATCAGCTTGGCGCCGCCGATGACGAGGCCCGCCGTGGCCGCGCCCGCCCACAGGCCGCCCAGCCCGGACTGGAAGGCGGTGTCGGCCGTGGAGGCGGGCGGTGACGTCAGCGTGCCGTGCCCGTTCGTCCACACCGTGACGTGGGACCCGGGCGTCGCGGAGGCCGGGACCCTGGTCCGGTCCGTGTGCGTCGAGCCGTCCGGTTCGCTCCAGCGCACCGTCCCCCACGCCAGGGCGCTGCTCGTCGGCCGGGCGGAGCCTTGTGCCGCCTCGTGGGTGAGGACGGCGGACACGGGCCGGCTCTGCTCGCGCACCCGTTGCGCGCTGTCCTGCATGGCGCTCGCCGTCAGCAGCCCCGTCAGCAGTCCGCCCGCCAGGGCGAGGGCCCAGGCGAAGAGAAGGATCCACGCCTCCACGACATCACTGGTCCGCCTGAGTGGATTGCGCCGCCACCGCCACAGCCACTCTCCCGCACGACGTGTCACCTTCGACACCCCCTCGTGCCCACCGTCGGCCCTTACTTCAAGTGTGCCCCCAGAAGCGATCAGAGGCTCCTGGTGCCGCCGGAAATGCGGGTCACCGGAAACCGGGAGCCGGAGGGGACGGACGGAGCCGGCAGGAGCCGGAGTGAGCCGGAGTGAGCCGGCGGGCGCCAGAGCGAACCGGCGGGCGCCGGCAGGGACAGGAAGGGCCTTGAGGGTCCCGGAGCCGAGCGGACCGCGTCCGGCCGCTTTTGGACACGGATCGGTTAAGGCTCGCTCACGTATCGGTTGCCGTGCGGTGAGCGCGCCATGATGGGTCCATGACGCTCGCGGCGCGTGCCCTCGCCCAACTGGCCACCTGGCCCGACCTGATGGAAGCGGCCCCGAGCTGCGGCACCGGGCAGGCGCTCAGCTCGGCGCACGGGGAGATCGCCCACTTCCACTCCGGCCGGGACGTCGATCTCCACCTCACCGACCGGGCCATACGCCGTCTCGCCGGCGACCTGAAGCGCTTCGCCGCCATCCGCGTCGTACCGGGCTCGTCATGGGTGACGATCCGCCTCGACGCGTCGGCCGACGTCGATCTCCTCCTGTCGCTGACGAGCGTGGCGCTCAAGGCGCACCAGGGCGGTCCCGTCGAGGACCGCGCGGTGCCCTCCGGCTGCAACGACGGCCGCGGTGTGGGTTTCCTGCGGACCTGACGCCGTGCCCTCACCGGCAGGAGCGCCCTCAGACGGTGAGGACCCGGACGCCCGCCTCCTCGAACCGGCGCACCGTCTCCGGCCCCGCCGCCGAGTCCGTGACCAGGGTGTCCACCGACTCGGCCGGACAGATGCGCGCGAAGGCGCGCCCGCCCAGCTTGCTGGAGTCCGCGGCGACGACCACGCGTGCGGCGCGCTCGCACAGCAGCCGGTTGATGGCGGCCTCCGCCTCGTCGTTGGCCGCCGCGCCGTGGGCGACGTCGAAGGCGACCACGCCGAGGACCGCCACGTCGATCGTGATCTGGCCGAGCACCCCGTCCGCCAGCGGGCCGATGAGCTCGTACGACTGCGGACGCGCGACCCCACCGGTCACCACGATCTTGAACTGGGGCCGTACGGCGAGCTCGTTGGCGATGTTGAGCGCGTTCGTCACCACCGTCAGGGCCGGGGAGCCGGAGGCCAGGTCGCCGCGCACCGCCAGGGCGCGGGCCACCTCCGTGGTCGTCGTGCCGCCGGTCAGCCCCACCGCCTCGCCGGGCGCCACCAGGTCCGCCACGGCCTTGGCGATCCGCTGCTTCTCGGAGGCGCGGCGGGCCGTCTTGTAGCGCAGCGGCAGTTCGTAGGAGACGCCGTGCACGACCGCGCCGCCCCGGGTGCGGACCAGCATCTGCTGCTCGGCGAGCTGGTCGAAGTCCCGCCGGATCGTCGCGGCCGACACCCGCAGTTCGGCCGCCGCCTCCTCGACCTCCAGCCGGCCGCGCTCGACGAGCAGCTCCAGCAGCGCCTTCCACCGGGCATCGCGCGACATCCGCGGCCTCCGTTCCTCGACCCTCCGTGACCCTAGCGCACCCGACTCGGAG
>NZ_JBEXZD010000126.1:0-22756 GCF_040628575.1 Streptomyces sp. NPDC006393 | reverse complement strand
GCGACGGCGGCGCGCGGGCCGAAGGCCGAGCCGGCCGTGCCGTGCAGCACGTCGGCCAGGCGCGGGCCGCCCGCCACCACGACCGTGAAGACGCCCTGCATCCGGCCGCGCATCTCGTCGGTGGCGGCGGACAGCAGGATCGCGCCCCGGAACACCATGGAGACCATGTCGGCGACACCGGCCGCGGCCAGGAACGTCACGGCGAGCCAGAGGTTGCGGCTCAGGCCGAACCCGGCGACGGCCGCGCCCCAGGCCGTGACCGCGCCGACGACCATCCAGCCGTGCCGGCGGGCCCTGGAGAAGGTGCCGGAGAACAGGCCTCCGATCATCGCGCCGATGGGGATGGCCGCGAACAGCAGACCCAGTGCGCGGCCCTCGCCGTAGGGGGCGTAGGTCTCGGCGGCCAGCTGCGGGAACAGGGCGCGGGGCATGCCGAAGACCATGGCGATGATGTCGGCGAGGAAGGACAGCAGCAGCACCTTGTGGCCGGATATGTAGCGGAACCCGGCGGCGATCTCGCGTACCCCGGCGCGGCGGGCGGCGGAGCCGGTCAGCGGTGGCAGCGACGGCAGCCGCACCACCGCCCACACGGTGACACACAGGGCCACGGCATCGATGAGGTAGAGCTCGGGCAGCCCGATGACGGGGATCAGCGCGCCGGCCAGCAGCGGCCCGGCCACCAGGCCGGTCTGCATGACGGTCGACCCCAGGGCGTTGGCCGCCGGGAGTTCCTCCTCGGGGACCAGCCGGGCGATGGAGGCGTTGCGGGCCGGGGAGTTCAGGCCGAAGAAGGCCTGCTGCACGGCGAGCAGCACCATCAGCACCGCGACCGACTGCAGCCGGGTCACCGCCTGCAGCCAGAACAGCAGCGAGGTGACGGCGATGCCGCTGTTGGTGACCAGCAGCAGCTTGCGGCGGTCCACGGTGTCGGCGACCGCCCCGCCCCACAGCGCGAACACGACCATGGGCACCAGTCCGGCGAGGCTGGCGTAGCCGACCCATGCCGAGGAGCCCGTGATGTCGTAGATCTGCTTGGGCACGGCGACGGCGGTGAGCTGGCTGCCGACCGCCGTGACGATGGTCGACGACCACAGGCGGCGGTAGGCGGGCCGCCGCAGGGGGCGGGTGTCCATGGCCCAGCGGCGCCAGCCGCGCCGGACGGTCGCGGCGGCGGGCTCCGGGCCGTCGCCGCTCTCCGCCGCCCGGGTCGTGAGGTCGTCCTCGGCTCTCGCGTCCTCCGGCTGCGGCGCCGCCGTGCCGCCGCCGGAGTGGTCCGAGGTGTCAGTGGTGTCAGTGGTGTCGCTGGTGTCCACGGGGTCCCTGGTTGGTCGTTACATCTTCCTGTCCGGGGTTCACTATCGCAGGACCGGCTGTGCGAGGCCGTTTCACCCACGCGGCGGCAGGTGACCCGATGCCGGACAGGTATATGTACAGGCACATGTTCAAGGCACGGAGCACGGACGACTTCCGATCGCAGGTGACTTCTCATGGACCACTGGCGAGACCACGCCGCATGCCGCGGGCAGGACCCCGACCTCTTCTTCCCGATCGGCACCACCGGCCCGGCGCTGGCGCAGATCGAGCAGGCCAAGGCGGTGTGCCGACGCTGTCCCGTCCAGGAGCGGTGTCTGGAGTGGGCGCTGAACACGGACCAGACCATCGGCGTGTGGGGCGGCACCACCGAGAGCGAACGCCGCGGGCTGAAGCGGCGGCGCGCCACGGCCCGTCGCCGCTCGAGGTGACCGCCGGGTGCGTGCCGGTCAGTCTCCGGAGCGGCGCATGGTCCCCCACTCCGCCTCCTGCCGCTTCACCGCGGCCCGCGCCTCCTCGATGACGCCGGAGGCGATCCAGCACAGGGGCTCCACGTCGACCACCAGCGGCTCGTTGTCGGGGCCCCGGCCCGTCTCCCGGCCCCTGAGGACCCAGGGACGGACCCCGGGACCCTTGTCGTGCGGCAGATGCGCGTAGTCGTACAGCCGGCGCGCCACCCACAGCTCCACGGACCGGTCCTGCCACCACTCCTCCAGGTCGAGCGGATTGGCCGACAGTCCCGGCATGGGTACGCCGGTGAGGGCGTCGGTGCTGGAGGTGGCGCCCAGGTCGGTGCCGGGACCGCGCGACCAGCGGACGTACAGGCCCCGGTCCCGCTCGACGAGGCCGGCCAGGGCGGCAAGCGAGTGCTCGACCCGCAGCTCGTCCGATGCGCTCATGCCGTGATCTCCCTCTCGCCTCAGGCGCTCGGGGTACCCGCGCCCGGACCGGGGGAATCAGCGCGGCACGGGTCCGGAATCACTCGCTTCGGCCGCGCGGGGAGGTCACTCGGCTCTCCGGCGGTGGCGGAGCGGCGGGCAGGCGGAGGCTGAAGACGCTTCCGCTCCCCGGTTCGCTGACCGCCGCGACCGTGCCGCCGTGGGCGGCGGCCAGGTGGCGGACGATGGCCAGGCCGAGGCCGCTGCCGCCGGTGCGGCGGCTGCGGGACTTCTCCGCGCGCCAGAACCGGTCGAAGACGTGCGGCAGGTCCGCCGGGTCGATGCCGCACCCGGTGTCGGTGACGTCGAGGACGACCTCGTCGCCGTCGAGGCGCGCGGCCACGGTGACCGTGCCGTCGGCGGGTGTGTGGCGCAGGGCGTTGGAGACCAGGTTGCCGAGCGCCTGGCGCATGCGTACAGGGTCGGCGTCCAGCCAGGGCTCGCCGTCGGCCCGGGTGCGCAGGGCCACACCCGCGGTGTCGGCGGCCACGCGGTGGGCCGCGCCGACCTGGTCGAGCAGGTCGCGGGCGCGCAGCGGTTCACGGTGCAGGCGCAGGGTGCCGGCGTCGGCGGCGGCCAGGTCCTGAAGGTCGTCGATGATCCGCTGGAGCACCAGCGCCTCGTCGTGCAGGGACGCCAGCAGGGCGGGGTCGGGGTCGACGAGGCCGTCCCGGGCGACCTCCAGCCAGCCGCGGATGTTGGTGAGCGGGCTGCGCAGTTCGTGGGCGATGTCGCTGACCATCGCCTTGCGCTGGGCCTCCAGCCGCTCGCGGCGCTCGGTCAGCGCGTTGAACGCCACGGCGAGCAGGCCCGTCTCGTCCCGGGTGGTCACCGGGACCCGGACGTGGCGTTCGGGTGGCTGCCGGGCCGCCTCGGTCAGGGCCCGCAGGGGCCGTACGAGCCGGGTGGCGACCACGGCCGTCACGGCGACGGTGACGGCGAGCACCAGGCCGGCCGCGCCGACGATCTTGGCCTTGTTGGCCGGGGACATCACGAAGCGGGGCTCGGTGCGGTCCCCGCCGCCGAGGAACAGCTCGGCGACCGGGGCGACGTAGGGGTCCAGTTGCGCGCGGCGGCTGCTGTCGGCGCAGTCCTGCGCCTTCTTCGCCGCCGCGGGGTCCCCCGACCTGGCGTACTTGGCCACGATGAAACGGCTGCCCAGGCTCTTGTCGGTGGGGTCGAAGAACCCGAACAGCGGGAGGTCCGGGTCCAGGCCCGCGTGGCCGAGGCAGGTGCGGGCCTGCCGCGCGAGCGCGTCGAGGGCCTTCCGCTCGGTGCGGGTGGGCGCGTTGAGCCGCCCGTCCGCGCATTCGGTCGGCGTGGTAGCGGGACCGTCCGTCGCGTCGGTGTCGGTGACGACCGGGCGTCCGCTCGGTGTGCGCCGGACGGTGGCGTCGACGCCGTGGCGCTGGAAGCACTTCCGCCGCTCCCCGGCCAGCAGGTCCAGCCCGGCCCGTTCGGAGGCCGGCAGCAGGAAGGGGCCGACGGCCCGTGGGTCGATGCCGCCGAGCTGTGCGCCGCGCTGGGTGTAGGTGTCGGTGTGCAGGGGGTCGACGGTGGCGGCGGCGCTCGGTGGCAGCGGGCTGCCGTGCGGTGCGGAGTCGGCGACGGGGGTGCGGTCGGTGGTGGTCAGGGCGATCCGGCGACCGGTCCGCGTGGCGAGCGCCCGTACGGTGGGCTCGACGCCCTTCCAGTCGGGGTGCGTGGCGGCGTAGCCGCTCAGCCGGGCGAGGATGGCCATGTCGTCGGCGAGGTCCTGGCCCTGCTCCTCCCGCAGGGCGCGGGTGGTGGTCTCCACCGCCAGCCAGGCCGTCGCCGCCACGGAGCACAGGGCGATGAGGACGGAGGCGATCAGCAGCCGGACCAGCAGGCGCTTGCGCAGCGGTATGCCGCCGCTCATGCCCTGCCCCCGCCCGGCGCGTGGTGCGCGCTCATGCCCTGCTCCCGGTCAGTTTGTAGCCGACGCCGAAGACGGTGAGCAGGCGGGCCGGGCGGCGCGGGTCGGCCTCCAGCTTCTTGCGCAGGTTCATGATGTGCACGTCGACGGCCCGTTCGGTGGAGGCCCGGTCCAGGCCCCGCGTGCACTGGAGCAGCTGGCGCCGGGTGAAGACCCGTTCGGGTTCGCCGGCCATCGCGAGCAGGATCTCGAACTCGGCCGGGGTGCACTCCACCGGCCGCCCCTCGCACCGGACTTCGTGCCGCACCGGGTCGACGGCGATGTCCCCGGCCCGTACGGCGGGATCCGCGCGCCGGTCGCCGTCCCGCCCGCTGCGGCGCAGGACGGTGCGGATCCGGGCCATCAGCTCGCGCGGGCTGTACGGCTTGGTCATGTAGTCGTCCGCGCCGAGTTCGAGGCCGAGCAGCACGTCGTCCTCGGTGGAACGGGCGGTGAGCATCAGCACCGGGACGTCGTCGTCCCGGCGCAGTACCCGGCACACGCCGAAGCCGTCGATCACCGGCAGCATCAGGTCCAGGACCACCAGGTCGGGGCGGTGCAGCCGGGCCGCGTCCAGGGCGGCCCGGCCGTCGTGGACCACGGTCGCGGTGTGGCCCTCCGCCAGCAGGGAGCGGCGTATGAGTTCGGCCTGCATCTCGTCGTCCTCGGCGACCAGCACATGTGCGCACACGTGGCGGATCCTAGGCCCTGCCGTCACATTCCCGTCGTCCACCCGGAGGGCGGGCCCGGCAGCGTCTGGTGCGTGCGATCGCAAGGCGCCGGAGCGCTCTCGTGGCGGAGCCACGTGGGCGTTTCGGCAACGCCGCTGGGGGTCCCCCCACGCCGTGAAGGCAGTGGGGGAGTGCGTGCCAGACGCCGCCGGGCAGGCGGGAATGTGACGGCAGGGCCTAAGAAGTCAGCGGGCCAAGAACGACGCGTCGCCCATGACGACGACGGGGTGCCGGGCCGGGTCGAGGGTCAGCAGCAGTTCCTTCATGTGCCGCTCGGCGAGGCCGACGCAGCCGTGGGTGGGGCCGCCGTGGTCGACGTGCAGCCAGATGCCGCCGCCACGGCTCGCGCCGAGCGGGCGGGTCCAGTCGAGCGGCGAGGTGCCGGGCCGGCGGTTGTAGTCGATGGCGACGACATAGTCGAACGACCCCGCCAGCGACTCCCCTTCGAACCCGGTGCCGGGTGAGGTGAACCCTGCGGAGTGGTGGTACGGAAGCCGGGTCCCGGGGTCGCGTTTCAGGCCGCCGGCGTCGCTGAGGGTGTAGACGCCGACGGGCGTGCGCAGGTCGCCGGTGAGGTGGTGGTCGGTCCAGCCCTTGAGGGCGTTGTGCGCGGGCCAGCTCTCCCCGGCCCGCCAGCCGGTGCCGTCGCGCCGGTACAGCACGACGGTGGAGTCCGGGGAGTCGCGGCCGCGTCCGGTCACGACGACGACCTGCCGCGAGCGGGAGGGTATCGCCGCCAGGGTCCGGGGACCCAGGCCGGGTATCCGCTGCGGGGCCGCCTCGACCGTGATCTCCGGGCGGGGTGCGGGGGCAGCGGCCGGTGCGGTGGCGGTGCCGGACGGGGTGTCGGACACCGCCACCGCACCGCCGCCGCATCCGGTGAGCAGCAGGCACACGGCGGCCAGGGTGACACGGGGACTGCGAGTGATCATGTGTCGACCATGGCCGACACTTGTGAGGAACTCGTCAGGTTCCCGGTGCCGGCGCCCGAGGACGCGCCGCTCCCGCCGCCTGCCCGGCCGCCGGCCCCGTCGCTCAGGCCGTCTGGTCGGCCGCCGCGCGTCCCGCCGCGCGTCCGGAGAACAGGCAGCCGCCGAGGAACGTGCCCTCCAGGGCGTTGTAGCCGTGGACGCCGCCGCCGCCGAATCCGGCGACCTCGCCGGCGGCGTACAGGCCGTCGACGGGCCGTCCGTTCGCGTCGAGGGCGCGGGAGTCGAGGTCGGTCTGGATGCCGCCGAGGGTCTTGCGGGTCAGGATGTGCAGCTTGACGCCGATGAGCGGACCCGCCGCCGGGTCCAGGACGCGGTGCGGGACGGCGACCCGGCCGAGGCGGTCGCCGATGTAGCGGCGGGCGTTGCGGATGCCCTGGATCTGGGCGTCCTTGCTGTACGGGTTGGCCATCTGGAGGTCGCGGGCCTCCACCTGGCGTCGGACCTCGGTGGCGTCCAGGAGCGGCTGGTCGGTCAGTTTGTTCATCTTCTCGACGAGTTGGTCGAGGGTGTCGGCGATCACGAAGTCCGCGCCGTGCCGCAGGAAGTCCTGCACGGGTCCGGGCGCGCCCTTGCCGAGCAGCCGGTCGCGCAGCACGGCCCTGCGGTCCTTGGCGGTGATGTCGGGGTTCTGCTCGGAGCCCGACAGGGCGAACTCCTTCTCGACGATCTTCCGGGTCAGCACGAACCAGGAGTGGTCGTGGCCGGCGATGTCCTCGGTGGTGCGCAGGTGCCTGAGGGTGCTCAGGGTGTCGTAGCCGGGCAGGCACGGGTCGGGCAGGCGGCGGCCGAGGGCGTCGAGCCAGATCGAGGACGGTCCGGGCAGGATGCGGATGCCGTGCCCGGGCCAGATCGGGTTCCAGTTCCGCACGCCCTCGGTGTAGTGCCACATGCGGTCGCGGTTGACCAGCCGGGCGCCGGCCGCCGCGCTGATGTCGAGCATCCGGCCGTCGACGTATGCCGGGACGCCGGTGGCCATGGCGGCCGGGGGCGTGCCGAGCCGCTCGGGCCAGTAGCGGCGGACGATGTCGTGGTTGGCGCCGATGCCGCCCGATGTGACGATCACGGCCTGCGCGGTGAGTTCGAACGCGCCCACGGCGTCCCGGTTGGAGGCGACGCCACGTGGCGAGTCGTCCTCGGCGAGCACCGTGCCGCGCACTCCGCGCGCCGCGCCGCCCTCGACGACGAGTTCGTCCACCCGGTGCCGGTGGTGGAAGGTGAGCAGGCCGTCGCGGGCGGCCTGCCGGGCGTGGTCGGCGAACGGCTCGACGACGCCCGTGCCGGTGCCCCAGGCGATGTGGAAGCGGGGTACGGAGTTGCCGTGGCCGTCGGCCCTCAGGTCACCGCGCTCGGCCCAGCCCACCGTGGGCAGCAGGCCGATGCCGTGCCCGGCGAGCCAGGACCGCTTCTCCCCCGCCGCGAACTCGACGTAGGCGCGCGCCCAGCGCACCGCCCAGGAGTCCTCGTCGTCGAGCCGGTCGAACTGTGCGCTGCCCTGCCAGTCGTTCCAGGCCAGTTCGAAGGAGTCCTTGACGCCGAGGCGCCGCTGCTCGGGGGAGTCGACGAGGAACAGCCCGCCGAAGGACCAGTACGCCTGGCCGCCGAGGTTGGCGGCGTTCTCCTGGTCGACGAGGGCGACCCTGCGGCCCCTGCTGGTCAGCTCGTGCGCGGCGACCAGCCCCGCGAGGCCGGCTCCGACGACGATGACGTCCGCGTCCATGGCGTCCGATCCCTTTCTCCGGTCCAACGTGTCCGGGTGTCCGACCTGTTTTCGATACGCGAATGTATCCGATACACCGCTGTATCAAACAGGGGTCGACCGCCGTCTTCGGAACCAGCCGATAGGAACAGACTTTCGATTAGGTTGTACGCTGGTGCCATGACCGGGCACCACCTCCAGGGCTCCCTCTTCGACCAGGCCGACGAGCTCCGGCTCGGCACGCTGGACGCACTGCGCCGCACCGGGCTCGGCCGCGGCGCCTGGATCGACCTGCTGCCCGGGTGGCTCGAGGGCGCAGACGACCTCTTCGAACGGCTGGCGGCCGAGGTTCCCTGGCGTGCGGAGCGTCGCACCATGTACGACAACGTCGTGGCCGTACCCCGCCTGCTCGCCTTCTACGGCGCGGACGACCCGCTCCCCCATCCGGTGCTCACCGAGGCCCGCGACGCGCTGTCCGCGCACTACGGCCATGAGCTGGGCGAGCCGTTCACCACGGCCGGGCTGTGCTACTACCGCGACGGCCGGGACAGCGTGGCCTGGCACGGCGACCGGATCGGGCGCGGCGCCCGTGAGGACACGATGGTCGCGATCCTCTCCGTGGGCGCGCCCCGGGACCTCCTGCTGCGTCCCGCCGGAAGCGGCGGCCCCACCATCCGGCGCCCGCTCGGCCACGGCGACCTGATCGTCATGGGCGGCTCCTGCCAGCGCACCTGGGAGCACTGCGTGCCCAAGAGCACCCGGGCCACGGAACCCCGCATCAGCATCCAGTTCCGCCCGGCGGGGGTGCGCTGAGCGGCCGGTCCGGCCGCCGGCGTCCGGCGGTTCAGCCGATGCGGATGATGCCGCGTTCCAGGGCGGTGGTCACCGCCGCGGTGCGGTCGGCTACGCCGAGCTTGGCGTAGATGTGCAGCAGGTGCGTCTTGACGGTGGCCTCGGACAGGTGCAGGGCCTTGGCGATCTGCTTGTTGCCGCGGCCGCGGGCGAGGGCGGTGAGCACTTCCATCTCGCGCGCGGACAGGCCGCCTCCGTCGGGGCTCGTCTGTCCGCGCATCCGGGCCAGCACCTTGGCGGCGACCTGCGGGGACAGCGCCGAGCCGCCCTGCGTGGCGGTGCGGATGGCGGCGCACAGCTCCTCACGGCCGGCCTGTTTGAGCAGATAGCCGGAGGCGCCGGCGTCGATGGCCGCGGTGATGTCGGCGTCGGTGTCATAGGTGGTCAGGACGAGGACCGGCACCCCGGGGTGGGCGGCGGTGATCTCCGCTGTGGCGGCGATGCCGCCGGCGCCGGGCATCTGAAGGTCCATCAGCACCACGTCGGGCCGGAGTTCGGCGACCTGTCGCACCGCCTCCTCGCCGGTGCCCGCGGTACCCGCGACATCGAGGTCGGGCTGTGTCGCGAGGACGGCCGTGATGCCGTCGCGCACCAGCGGGTGATCGTCGGCGATCAGGACCCGGATCGGGGCGCCCATCACAGTGCCGCCGGGGCGCCGGCCCGGCACGGGTCCTGCTCGGCCGGCGGGCGGGCCGGGACCGGGATGCTGACGGCGACGGTCGTGCCCTCGCCCGGCGCCGACTCGACGGTGAGCGTGCCGCCCAGGCCCTGCGCCCGCTCCCGCATGGTCCTCAGTCCGAGGCCGCGTATGGTGTCCCGGGTGTCGAAGCCGGCGCCGTCGTCGGCCACGTCGATCAGCACCAGTCCGTCCAGATAGGAAAGGGTCACGGTGACCTCGCCGGCGTCCGCGTGCCGTCGTACGTTGGTCAGCGCCTCCTGCACCACCCGCAGCAGCTCGGTCTCCGCCGCCGGGTCGAGGCGCGTGGGCTCTCCGGTGACCACCGTCTCGGCGGCGAGGGCCGTCTCCTCGCGCAGACGGGCGGTGAGCCGGCGGACGGCGTCGGACAGGCGTGCCTCCTCCAGCGGCAGCGGGCGCAGCGCCTCGATCAGCCTGCGGCTCTCGTCCAGGTTCTCGCGGGCGGTGCGCATGGCCTGGCCGACCCGGCGGGCGGCCGGGGTCTGCCCGGGCAGGTCGGCGAGGGCGGCGTCCAGCTGGAGGGCGATGCTGGCGAAGCCCTGGGTGAGGGTGTCGTGGATCTCGCGGGACAGCCGCTGCCGCTCGGCGAGGATGCCGGCCTGCCGTTCGGCGGCCTCCCGCTCGGCCTGGGCGGCGGCCAGCTCCTCGTAGAGGTGCTGCCGCTTGCGGCCTTCGTGGTCGAGTACGGCGATGTAGGCGACGACGGCGATGGCGGTCAGCATGCCGAGCGCGCAGCCGAGCACCGCGGTCCAGTTCAGACCGCCCTCGCCGGCCAGCCGCTGCCACAGCCACAGGACGCCGACACCGGCGGACCCGGCCACGGCCCAGCGGGTGTGCCGCAGACAGTAGGGCGCCAGCGCCGCGGCGCCGACCGGCAGCAGCGCCGCGTCGAACGCCGCCATGCCCGCCCACAGCGTCGAGGCGCCCAGCAGGTAGGGCAGCTGGGCCGGACCGGTGTGCCGCTGACGGGGCACGAACCAGTAGACGTACCAGGCGGCCAGCACCGCCGGCCCGGCCAGCCGCAGCGCGACGGGGCTGCCGGAGCCGCCGCCGCTGGTGACCGCGCCGAGGGTGGTCAGGGACAGGGCAGCGGTGAAGAAGACGTGCTGCCAGTCGGCCTTCCACCGCTCCCACGTCTGTTGCTGAGCCATGGCGCCCAGCGTACGGGCAGGTCGCGGGCGCCCGCGATGAGCCGACCGGTGTGCGGCGCCTCCACCGGACGGTGCCCCGAGACCCACCGCGCGGTGGATCCGCCGGCCGTGGCCGGCCGGTGAGGATCGACCGGTGATCGAAGTCATCGACCTGACCAAGCGCTACCGGACGGCCCTCGCGGTCGACGCGCTCACCTTCACCGCCGAGCCCGGGAAGATCACCGGGTTTCTCGGCCCCAACGGTGCCGGCAAGTCCACCACCATGCGGATCGTCCTCGGCCTGGACCGGCCGGACGCCGGCCGTGCCCTGGTGGACGGCCGGCCCTACCGCTCCTACCGCCACCCGCTGCGCCACCTCGGCGCACTGCTGGAGGCCCGCAGCGTGCACCCCGGGCGCACCGCCCGCCACCACCTGGAGTGGCTGGCCCAGACCCAGGGCATCGCCGGGCGGCGGGTCGGCGAGGTGCTGGAACGGGTGGGCCTGGCCGATGCGGCCGACCGGCGGGTGGGCGGCTACTCCCTGGGCATGGGCCAGCGGCTCGGCGTGGCCGCCGCGCTGCTGGGCGACCCGCCGGTGGTGATGCTCGACGAACCCATGAACGGACTGGATCCCGAGGGCATGGTGTTCATCCGCGGGCTGCTGCGCACCCTGGCCGACGAGGGCCGCACGGTGCTGGTCTCCAGCCATCTGATGGCCGAGATGGAACGCCTCGCCGACCGGCTCGTCGTCATCGGCCGCGGCCGGCTGCTCGCCGACACCACCCCGGCGCGGATGCGCGCCGGACACGACTCGCTGGAGGACGCCTTCCTGGCGCTGACCCGTACCGCCACCACCACCGCCGCCGGCGCGCACACCGGGAGCAGCCGATGACCGCCGTGACCCACCTCGCGGCCCCCGCGCCGCGCGGCGACTTCCGCCGGGCCGTGCGGGCGGAGTGGACCAAGTTCCGCACCGTGCGCTCCAGCATGTGGACGCTGCTCGTCGCCTCCGCGCTCACCGTCGGCGTCGGGACGGCGGTCCTGCCGCTGCGGTCCCAGGACTACCACGGCCCGGCCGCCCGGGCCGCCGAGACCGCCGCCTACGAGGGCTGGTGGTTCGAGGGCCAGAACCTGGGCGTCCTCGCGGTCATCATCCTCGGCGTGCTGGTGGCCACCGCCGAGTACTCCACCGGCACGATGCGTGCCACGCTGGCCGCCGTACCGTCCCGCGGCAGGGTCCTGGCCGCCAAGGTCACCTGCCTGGCCGCCGTCACCCTGGCGGCCGGTGCCGTTCAGGCGGTCGCGGCCTTCCTCATCGGCCGGCCCGTCCTCGCCGGGCGCGGCATCCACGTCGCCCTGACCGCGCCGGACGCGTTGCGGGGCCTGGCGATGGCCGCGCTGGCCACGGCGGGCGCGGCGCTCTTCGGCCTGGCCTCCGGACTGATCATCCGCCACACCGCGGGCGCGATCGGCGGCGTGGTGGCCGTGTGGTTCGTCCTGTCCGCGCTGGCCTCGCTGCTGCCCGACAGCTGGTCGGACCTGGTCCGGGCGCTGCCCGCGCACGCCAACGCGGGCATGTTCACCCCGCACGCCGGCATGCTCGCCCCCGGCCCGGCCACCGCCGTCTTCGCCGGATACGTGACGGTACTGACCGCGATCGCGGCGGTGCTGTTCGTCCGCCGCGACGCCTGAGGCCGCCGTACCCCTCCCGTCTCCTCCCTGTCCCGACCGCGGACCGCGGACCGCAAGCCGCAGACCGCCGACCGCCGACCGCCGACCGCCGACCGCCGAGAACAAGCCGGACGAAATACGTGATTCCCTTGCAACTGGCCTTTCTGCCCAGCCCTTCCCACAGCGCCGTCCACCTCGGCCCCCTCCCGCTGCGCGGCTACTCACTGATGGTGCTGCTCGGTGTCCTCGCCGCCGTGTGGTGGGGCAGCAGACGGTGGGCGGCACGCGGAGGAGAGCGCGGCGCGGTCGCCGACGTCGCGCTGTGGGCGGTGCCCTTCGGCATCGTCGGCGCCCGGCTGTACCACGTGATCACCACCAGTGGCCCGTACTTCGGCCCCGGTGGCGACCCGGTCAAGGCGCTGTACGTCTGGGACGGCGGCATCGGCATCTGGGGAGCCATCGCCGGCGGTGCGCTGGGCGCCTGGATCGGCTGCCGCCGCCGCGGCATCCCGCTGCCCGCCTACGCCGACGCCGTTGCCCCCGGCATCGCGCTCGGGCAGGCCATCGGCCGCTGGGGCAACTGGTTCAACCAGGAGCTCTTCGGACGGCCCACGACCCTGCCCTGGGGCCTGAGGATCGCCCCCGGCCACGACGGATACGTCCCGGGCCACGCCACCTACCATCCGACGTTCCTGTACGAGTCGCTGTGGTGCCTGGGCGTCGCGGCCCTCGTCGTGTGGGCGGAGCGCCGCCACCGCCTCGACCACGGCCGCGCCTTCGCCCTGTACGCCGCCGCGTACACCGCCGGGCGCTTCTGGATCGAGTATCTCCGCGTCGACGACGCCCACCACTTCCTGGGGCTGCGGCTCAACGACTGGACCTCCCTCGGCGTCTTCACGGCCGCGGCGGCGTACGTCGTCCTCGCCTCGCGCCGCTCCCGGGTGACCGTCGGCGCCTGATCCGCGCCCGCTTCTCCTGTCCGCACGGCCCGGGCACTACCGTGCCGTCACCAACCTCGTACGAGACCCGATGGGTAAGGAGCCATGGACCCACGGCAGGACGACCAGCCCGTGTCGGACCCGGCGGCCGCGGCCACGCGACCGTCCGCGTGGCGGCTGCTGCTCGGCTATGTACGCCCGTACCGCTGGGAGTTGCTGGCCGGCGCGCTCCTCGCGCTCGCCACCGGCGCCACCGGACTCGCCCTGCCGCTGGTCGCGCGGGAGCTCATCGACCGGCTCGCGCACGACCGGCCGATCGCCACGCCGCTGCTGGCGATGACGGGCCTGGTCCTCGCCAACGCCGGGATCGGCGCGGGAGGTTCGTACCTGCTGCGGCGCACCGCCGAGTCGGTGGTGCTCACCGCCCGCGAGAGGCTCACCTCGTATCTGCTGCGGCTGCGCGTGGCCTCCGTCGACCGCAGTGAGCCCGGCGATCTGATGGCGCGGGTCACCTCCGACACCACCCTGCTGCGCGAGGTCACCACCGACACCCTGGTGGGCCTGGGCACCGGCGGGTTCACCCTGGTCGCCACGCTGATGCTGATGGGTGTCGTGGACCCGGTGCTGCTGGGGGTCACCGTCGGCGTCATCGCCGTCGCGGGGGCCGTGATCGGTGTGGTCATGCCGCGGATCAGCAAGGCCGGCCGGGCGGCCCAGGAATCGGTCGGGGCGATGGGCGCGGCCCTGGAGCGGGTCCTGGGCAGCCTGCGCACGATCAAGGCGTCCGGCGCCGAACGACGCGAGGAGCGGGCCGTGCACGCCGCGGCGCGGGAGTCGTGGCGGCAGAGCGTGCGCTCCGCCAAGTGGTCGGCGCTGGCCGGCAACATGGCGGGGCTGTCGATGCAGATCGCGTTCCTGACGGTGCTCGCGGTCGGCGGCGCCCGGGTGGCCACCGGCGCCATCGACGTCGGCACCCTGGTCGCCTTCCTGATGTACGTCTTCTACCTGATGTCCCCCGTGCAGCAGGTGATCGGCGCCGTCACCCAGTACCAGACCGGCGCCGCCGCCATCGCCCGCATCCAGCAGGCACAGGAACTGCCCGCCGAGCCGGAGGCACGGCCCGCCCCGCTGCCCGTGCCGGGTGCCGAGCCGGCGAGCCTGCGCTTCGAGGACGTGCACTTCCGCTATGCCGACGACCTGCCTCCCGTCCACCACGGCGTGTCCTTCACCGTCCCCGCCCGGGGCATGACCGCCTTCGTCGGCCCCTCCGGCGCGGGCAAGACCACCGTGTTCTCCCTCGTCGAACGGTTCTACGACCCGACCGGCGGCCGTGTCGTCCTCGACGGCCGCGACCTCGCGGACTGGGAGATACCCGCCCTGCGGGCCGCCATCGGCTACGTCGAGCAGGACGCGCCGGTCCTGTCCGGCACGCTGCGCGACAACCTGCTGCTGGGCAACCCCGACGCCGACGGCGACGACCTGCGTCGCGTGCTCGAGACCACCCGCCTCGACGACCTCGTCGCCCGCCTTCCCCGGGGCCTGGACACCCTGGTCGGCCACCGCGGCACCAAGCTCTCCGGCGGTGAACGCCAGCGCGTCGCCATCGCCCGGGCCCTGCTGCGCCGCCCCCGGCTGCTCCTGCTCGACGAGGCCACCTCCCAGCTGGACGCCGTCAACGAGGCGGCCCTGCGCGACACCGTCGCCGACGTCGCCCGCGCCACCACCGTGCTCGTCGTCGCCCACCGGCTGTCCACCGTCACCATGGCCGACCGGATCGTGGTCATGGACGCCGGCACCGTACGCGCGGTGGGCACCCACCGAGAGCTCGTCACCGCCGATCCCCTGTACGCGGAACTGGCCGCCACCCAGTTCCTCGCCACCGCCGGCTGACGCCCGGCACTCCCCTGCGCGCCGAGTCCCCGGTCCGGTCTGGTTTGCTGTCCCCGTCGGGCAGCAACCGAGGATGTCGGGGAGATCGATGCGGGCGGACGTGCGGCAGGTCGCCGACGGCACCTATCTGGTGCACGGCAGCAACACCAACTGGGTGATCCTGACCGAGGGTGACGCGGTCACGCTGATCGACACCGGCTACCCCGGCGACCGGCGGCAGCTGCTCGACTCGCTGGCCGCCGTGGGCGGTTCACCGCACGCCGTGGCCGCCGTGCTGATCACCCACGCCCACAACGACCACCTGGGCTCCGCCGAGTACCTGCGTGCCACCTACGGCACCCCCGTCCAGCTGCACGAGGACGAAGTGCCGCACGCCCGGCGGGACTTCCTGCACCAGGTGACCGTCGGCACGGTGCTGCGCAACGGCTGGCGGCCGGGCGTGCTGCCGTGGGCGGTGCACTCGCTGCGCGTCGGCGGCACGGCGCATCTGCCGGTGGTCACGCCGGAGCCGTTCCCGGCGGTGGGCCCGCTGGATCTGCCGGGGCGGCCCGTGCCCGTGCACACGCCGGGCCACACCCGCGGCCACGTCTCCTTCCACCTGCCGGACGCGGGGGTGGTGATCTCCGGCGACGCCCTGGTGAGCGGCCACCCCACCTCCCGGATCCGGGGCCCGCAGCTGCTGCCCGACATGTTCCACCACGAACGCGCCCGGGCACTGGCCTCGCTGGAGATCCTCGAGGGCCTCCCGGCGGACGTGCTGCTGCCCGGCCACGGGCCCGTGCACCGGGGCCCGGTCGGACAGGCCGCGCGGCGGGCACGGGAACACGCGCTCTAAGCTCTCCGCCATGGCCTTGCAGATCAGCGCCACCAACCCGGAGCATCCCGCGCTCCTGCTCGAACTGCCGTGGGACACACCGCTCGAGGAGTGGCCCGAGGAGTACCTCGTGCCGCTGCCGCGCGGCATCTCCCGGCACGTGGTGCGTTATGCCCGGGCCGGCGACGAGGTGATCGCCGTCAAGGAGCTGGCCGAACGGCCCGCGCTGCGCGAGTACGAGCTGCTGCGCGACCTGGACCGGCTGGCCATCCCCGCGGTGGACCCGCTCGCCGTCGTCACCGGCCGCACCGACCGGGCGGGCGCCCCGCTGGAGCCGGTGCTGGTCACCCGGCACCTGGGCGGGTCGATGCCGTACCGGTCGATGTTCGAGACGACGCTGCGCCCGGCCACCATGCACCGGCTGATGGACGCCCTGGCCGTGCTGCTGGTGCGGCTGCACCTGGCCGGTTTCGCCTGGGGCGACTGCTCGTTGTCCAACACGCTCTTCCGGCGCGACGCGGGCGCCTACGCCGCCTATCTCGTCGACGCCGAGACCGGCGAGCTGCACCCGCGGCTGAGCACCGGGCAGCGCGAGTACGACCTGGATCTCGCCCGGGTGAACATCAGCGGCGAGCTGCTCGACCTGGAGGCCTCCGGGGCGCTGCACCCCTCGGTGGACCCGGTCGAGTTCGGCACCGAGATCTGCGACCGCTACCGCGGGCTGTGGGAGGAGCTGACCCGCACCTCGGTCTACCCGGCGGGCAAGTACCACTACATCGAGCGCCGGATACGACGGCTCAACGACCTCGGTTTCGACGTCGCCGAGATGCAGATCGAGCACGCCTCCAACGGCTCCACGGTCACCTTCGTGCCCAAGGTCGTCGACGCCGGCCACCACCAGCGGCAGCTGCTGCGGCTGACCGGCCTGGACACCGAGGAGAACCAGGCGCGGCGGCTGCTGACCGACCTGGAGAGCTGGATGGCCACCCAGGACGACTACGCCCCGGGCGACCCCCTGGCGGCCCGCCCGGAGGTACTGGCGCACCGCTGGGTGCGGGAGGTGTTCCGGCCCACCGTGCGGGCGGTGCCGCGCGAGCTGCGCGCCGGCATGGACCCGGCCGAGCTGTACCACCAGCTGCTGGAGCACCGCTGGTACCTGTCCGAGCGGGCCCAGCACGACATCGGCCTGGACACGGCCGTGGCCGACTACGTCCGGAGCATCCTGCCGAAGGCGCGCGCGACGCTGGAGCCGACGTCGTCCGAGTGAGGGCTCAGGCGGGCGGGACGACCGCCACCGGGCAGCCGGCGTGGTGCAGCACCCCGTGCGCGACGGAGCCGATCCGCGCGCCGACCGCGGTCCGGCGTGCGCGGCGGCCCACGACCACCAGCTGGGCGCGTCCGGCCGCGGACAGCAGCACCTGCCCCGCGCTGCCCATCTCCACCTGCTCGACGACGGGGACGCCCGGGAAGCGCTCCCGCCACGGCCGCAGCGCGTCGGCCAGCCCCTTCGCCTCGTACGGCTCCAGGCCGCCGGCCTCGTCGAGCAGCTTGAGCGAGCCGGGGCTGTAGCCGAACACCGGCGGCAGGGTCCAGGCGCGTACCGCGCGGACGGTGGCGCCCCGCGCGCCGGCCGTCTCGAAGGCGAAGCGCAGGGCCTCGGCGCTGTCCTCGGGGGTGCCGTGCTGGCCGACCACGACCTCCCGTCCGGCGGCCTCGGCGGCGGGTTCGTCCCCGGCGCGCACCAGGACGACGGGCCGTACGGCGTCGGCGATCACCTGCCGGCCCACGGAGCCGAGGAGGAAGCCGATCAGGGCGCCGCGCCCGCGGGAGCCGAGCACGAGCATCTCGGCGTCCGCCGCGGCGGCGGCCAGCGCCCGGGCGGCACCGTCCTCCACGACGTCCGTGGTCACGGTCAGGTCCGGGTGGCGCTCGGTGATGTCGCGGAGCGCCTCGGCCGCGGCGTCGCGCACCAACTGCTGCTGCGCGTCCCGGTCCCCCAGGTCGAAGGCGTCGTGCACCTCGAAACGCCAGGCGTGCACCACCCGCAGCGGCAGCCGGCGCCGCTGGGCCTCCCGGCCCGCCCACGCCAGCGCGGCGAGGCTCTCCTCCGAACCGTCCACCCCTGCCGTGATCGGCCGCGTCATGCCGTCCGCCCTCCTGAGTCGGTGCCAGTCCGTGAGCCCCAGTCTTCCCCACCGCGCGCACACCATCCCGCGGCGGACCGGCTGCGGTCTCCCGCCGTCTCCCTCATACCCGAGCGAAGCGGGACGATCGAACATACGATGGGCGGGAGTCGGCGCGGTGACGCATCCGGAGCCACACCGTGCCGCCGATCCGACCGCTCGGGGTGGGAGACACATGGCACAGGCCGCGGAGGCCGCGCGGACCGTCATCATGACCGTGGACGACGATCCGGGGGTCTCCCGTGCCGTCGCCCGTGACCTCAGGCGGCGCTACGGCGAGTCGTACCGGATCGTGCGCGCGGAGTCCGGCGAGTCCGCGCTCGACGCGCTGCGCGAGCTGAAGCTGCGCGGCGACCTCGTCGCGGTGATCCTCGCCGACTACCGCATGCCGCGGATGAACGGCATCGAGTTCCTGGAACAGGCCCTGGACGTGTACCCGGGCGCGCGTCGGGTGCTGCTGACCGCGTACGCCGACACCAACGCGGCGATCGACGCGATCAACGTGGTCGACCTGGACCACTACCTGCTCAAGCCGTGGGACCCGCCCGAGGAGAAGCTGTACCCGGTCCTGGACGACCTGCTCCAGGCCTGGCGCACCAGCGACCACCGGCCCGTGCCCAGCACGAAGGTGGTCGGGCACCGCTGGTCGGCGCGTTCGTCGGAGGTCAGGGAGTTCCTGGCGCGCAACCAGGTGCCCTACCGCTGGTACTCCTCCGACGAGCCCGAGGGGCAGCGGCTGCTGAAGGCGGCCGGGCAGGACGGGCGGCGCCTGCCGCTGGTGGTCACCCCGGACGGCACGCCGCTGGTGGAGCCGGAGGCGCCCGAGCTCGCTGCCCGGGTGGGGCTGGCCACGACACCGGCGGCCGACTTCTACGACCTCGCCGTGATCGGCGGCGGCCCCGCCGGGCTCGGCGCGGCGGTGTACGGGGCCTCGGAGGGGCTGCGTACGGTGCTGGTGGAGCGGTCGGCGACCGGCGGGCAGGCCGGGCAGAGCTCCCGGATCGAGAACTACCTGGGTTTCCCCGACGGTGTCTCCGGTGCGCAGCTCACCGGCCGGGCGCGGCGCCAGGCCACCCGGTTCGGCGCCGAGATCCTCACGGCGCGTGAGGTGACGGGGCTGGAGGTCAACGGCGCCGCCCGGATCGTCCGGTTCGCCGACGGGTCGGCGATCGCCGCGCACAGCGTGATCCTGGCGACCGGGGTGCAGTACCGGCAGCTGGACGCCCAGGGCTGCACCGATCTCACCGGCTGCGGGGTGTTCTACGGCTCGGCGCTGACGGAGGCGGCCTCCTGCCAGGGGCAGGACGTGTACATCGTCGGCGGCGCCAACTCGGCGGGGCAGGCCGCGATGTACCTGTCCCGGAGCGCGAAGTCGGTGACGCTGCTGGTGCGCGGTCCCGACCTGGCGGCCTCGATGTCGTACTACCTGATCCAGCAGATCGACGAGGCGCCTAACATCTCCGTGCGCAGCCACACGGTCGTGGACGCGGCCCATGGCTCGGAGCATCTGGAGCGGCTGACGCTGCGGCACACGGTGAGCGGGGACACCCAGCAGGTCGACGCCCAGTGGATGTTCGTGTTCATCGGCGCCGCCCCGCTGACCGACTGGCTCGGCGACGCCGTGCTGCGCGACGAGCGCGGGTTCATTCTGGCCGGGCCGGACCTGACCGCCGACGGCCGACCGCCGGCCGGCTGGGAGCTGGACCGGCCGCCGTACCACCTGGAGACCAACGTGCCCGGTGTGTTCGTGGCGGGCGACGCGCGCGCGGAGTCAGCCAAGCGTGTCGCGTCCGCCGTCGGAGAGGGAGCCATGGCCGTGATGCTGGTCCACCGCTACCTGGAGCAGTCATGAGCGGGCGGCCGATGCCGTGCAGCCCCACGGAGATCGGTTCGCTGTTCCTGTTCGAGAAGCTGTCGCCGGAGCAGCTCGGCCGGCTGTGCGCCGCGGGACGGGTGGAGCGGTTCGAGCCCGGCCCGGTCTACGCCGAGGGCGAGCCGGCCACCTGCTTCTTCGTGATGATCGAGGGCACGGTGGTGCTCTCCCGCCGGATCGGCGGCGACGACGTGGAGGTCACCCGGAGCTCGCAGCCGGGAGTGTACGCGGGCGCCACGCAGGCGTATGTCGGCGATCGGCTGCGCCAGGTGTACAAGAACTCGATGCGCGTCACGGAGCCGACGCGGTTCTTCGTGCTGCCCGCGGACACGTTCGCGAGCGTCATGCGGGAGTGGTTCCCGATGGCGGTGCATCTGCTGGAGGGGCTCTTCTTCGGGGCCAAGAGCAGCCAGGCGGTGACCGAGCAGCACGAGCGGCTGCTGGCGCTCGGCTCGCTGTCCGCCGGTCTCACGCACGAGCTCAACAACCCGGCGGCGGCGGCCGTGCGGGCCACGGAGACGCTGCGGGAGCGGGTGGCCAAGATGCGGCACAAGCTCGCCGTGATCACCGAAGGCCCCTTCTCCCGCGAGCAGTTGGCGAATCTCATCGAGATCCAGGAGCGCACCGCCGAGCGGGTCGCCAAGGCGCCCTCGCTCAGCCCCCTGGAGGCCTCCGACCGGGAGGACGCTCTCACCGACTGGCTGGAGGACCACGGCATCGGCCAGGCCTGGCAGCTCGCGCCCACCTTCGTGCAGGCCGGGCTCGACGTCGACTGGCTGGAGGAGGTCGCGGTGGCGGTCGACGAGGAGATCCTTCCGGGCGCCGTGGGATGGCTCAACTACACGGTGGAGACCGAGCTGCTGATGGACGAGATCGCGGACTCCACCACCCGCATCTCCCACCTGGTGGACGCCGCCAAGCAGTACTCCCAGCTGGACCGCGCCCCCTACCAGGTCGCCGACGTGCACGAACTCCTCGACAGCACCCTGCTGATGCTGTCCGCGAAGATCGGCCCGCACATCAAGGTGGTCAAGGGCTACGACCGTACGCTGCCGAGGATCCCCGCCTATCCGGCCGAGCTCAACCAGGTGTGGACCAACCTGATCGACAACGCGGTCTCCGCCGTCAAGGATGCGGGCGGTGAGGGCACCTTGACGGTACGGACGGCGCGCGAGGACGACCGGCTCCTGGTCGAGTTCCGGGACACCGGGCCCGGCATCCCGCCGGAGATCCGCGGGCGCATCTTCGATCCCTTCTTCACCACGAAGCCGGTCGGTGAGGGCACCGGGCTGGGGCTGGACATCTCCTGGCGGATCGTGGTCAACAAGCACCACGGCACCCTGCGGGTGGAGTCGGTGCCGGGCGACACGCGTTTCCAGGTGCTGCTGCCGCTGACCGCCGCCGACGACGACACATCACCGAGCCCGACCCTCGAGGAGCCGGCATGAGCAATGACAGCGGAATCGACCCCGAGGCCCTGCCGAGCGGGAGCGGCTGTGCGGAGTGCGACGCGGCCGGCGGCTGGTGGTTCCATCTGCGGCGCTGCGCCGCCTGCGGCCACATCGGCTGCTGCGACGACTCGCCGGCCCAGCACGCCACCGCCCACTACCGGGCCACCGGGCATCCGGTGATCCGCAGCTATGAGCCGGGCGAGGGCTGGTTCTGGAACTACGCCACTCAGGAGTTGTACGACTCCGGGCCCGAACTCGCTCCCCCGCAGGCCCATCCGGCCGACCAGCCGGTGCCGGGCCCGGCGGGACGCGTCCCGGCGAACTGGGCGGACACGCTGCGCTGAGCCGCACGAGAGGACGCCGCGCCGAGAAGCGGGGCGTCCCCTCGCGGGTCCGGTCCTTGCGCGACTGGTCGGGCCCCGGAGCGGAAAACTTCTGGATCTGAACTTGTCATGGACATGCCACGCGCGAACGAGTCACTCCGCGCGGTCCATGACGATCCCTTGCCCATCCGCCCCACCCGGTGATCGGCGGATGCCCAACTGTGTGTCGTCCGTGGAGATGTGACGCGGTGCGAGAAGGTTGCACTGGCGGCCAAATGTGATCGATCTCGCACGAACCAGGCATGGCCACAGACGGAAGGACACGCATGGGCCCACGAACGATGTGCAGGGGCGCGGTGCTCGGATCGCTGGTGCTGGGCCTCCTCGCGGGCCCGGCGCACGCGGTGGACCGCGGACGGCCGGACACCGGACCGAACACCGGGCCGAACGCCCCCGCGCCCACCGCACCGGCGGCCCCCGACCTGGCGGCGCTCAGCGGCCTGCTGCGCACGGCGCTCTCGCACGGCGCGCCCGGCGCGATGGCGCGGATCGACGACCATCGCACGTCCTGGGACGACCACGCCACGGTCCACAAGGCCGTCGAGGGAGTCGCCGACCGGGGCTCCGGAGAGGCGATGGACACCGCCGACCGGTTCCGCATCGGCAGCGTCACCAAGACCTTCTCCGCGGTCGTGCTGCTGCAACTGGCGGCCGAGGGCAGGCTCGACCTGGACACGTCCGTCGACCACTACCTGCCGGGACTGCTGCCGGACGACCGGATCACGGTGCGGCACCTGCTCAGCCATCGCAGCGGGCTGTACGACTACACCGACGACCTGTTCGCCCGGACCGTCTCCGGCTTCGAGGCGGTGCGCACCAAGGTCTTCACCTACCGCGAGCTCGTGGCCAAGTCGCTGGAGCACCCGCTCACCCACGCGCCCGGGGCCGCCTACGACTACTCCAACACCAACTTCGTGGTCGCCGGCCTGCTCATCGAGAAGCTGACCGGCCACCCGGTGCGCACCGCGTACGAGAACCGGATCATCAAGCCCCTGAAGCTGGCCGACACCTTCTACGTCCACCCCGACACGAGGATCCCCGGCAGACACGCACGCGGCTACCTCACCCCGGACGACGCGAAGGCCGCCCTGGTGGACGCCACCGACCAGACGGCGTCCTGGGCACAGAGCGCGGGCGCCCTCATCTCCTCCCCCCGCGACCTGAACACCTTCTTCTCGGCGCTGCTGGGCGGAGCGCTGCTGCCCACCAGGCAGTTGGAGGAGATGGAGCGGTGGGTCCCCGCCGGCACCGGCCAGGGCTACGGGCTTGG
>NZ_JBEXZD010000125.1:0-22863 GCF_040628575.1 Streptomyces sp. NPDC006393 | reverse complement strand
CGGCCGGGTTTCGGGCCGGGCACGCACCGGGGGGGTGCAGGGGGCGGAGCCCCCGCCGGGGGCCGGGGCGGAGCCCCGGGGAGCCACTTCTCGAGTTACCGAGTCGGGTGGGTGGGTGGGCCCGCCGGTGCGAACAGCTCGTCCTGCGCGCGTTCACGCGCCGTCAGCAACGCCCCCCGCAACACGGCCCCGCCCCCCAGCGCGCTCGCCCGTACCTCCGTCCGCAGCGGCGACATCCGCTCGACCCGCTCGGCCACGCGCGCGGCGAGCACGTCCCCGCCGGCCTGCCCGATCTCCCCGCCCAGAACCACGCACCCGGGATCCAGGACGGCCGCGACGGAGGCGACGCCGAGGGCGACCCGGTCGGCGAGGGCGTCCAGGAAGTCCGCGGCCCGGGCACCGCCCCCCGAGGCGGCCCCTTCCGCGGACGCCTCCCCCAGGGACGCGGCCGCGCGGCGCACCAGCTCCGCGGCCGCCGGCTCCGGCCCCCCGTGCTCGCCCGACAGCCCGTACGCCCCCGCCAGTTCCGTCACCGCCGCCGCCCCGGCCAGCGAGTGGAAGCCGCCCCCGCAGTCCGTCGCCGACGGCACGCCTCGGGTGCCGGGCACGGGCAGGAAGCCGATCTCGCCGGTGCCGCCGGAGGCACCGCGGCGCAGCGTCCCGTCCAGGACCACCGCCGCACCCGTGCCGTGGCCGAGCCACAGCAGGACGAAGGTGTCGCGCCCCCGGGCGGCTCCGTCCCGCTGCTCGGCCAGCGCCGCGAGGTTGGTCTCGTTCTCGACGATGACCCGGGCCCGCGGCAGCCGCTCCTGCAACGCGGCCACCAGCCGGCGGTGCCAGGCGGGCAGACCCGTGGAGTCGCGCAGCTCGCCCGTGTCCGGGTCGATCAGCCCCGGCGCGCCGATGCCGACGGTGTGCAGCTGCTCCGCCCCCGCCTCCTTCGCCACCCGCTCCACCAGCGCGACCGCCTGCTCGACCGCGGGCCCGGTACCGGTGTCGCCGCCGATCGGCACGGACGCCTCGGCCAGCTCCCGCCCGAGCAGGTCGGTCACGGTCACCGAGACGCTCTCGGTGCGTACGTCGAGGGCGGCCAGGTGGGCGCGGTCGGCGACGATCCCGTACAGCCGTGCGTTCGGGCCGCGCCGCTGCTCCCCCGCCTCCCCCACCACGGTGATCAGGCCGGAGGCCGTCAGGCGTTCTACGAGGTCGGCGACCGTCGGCCGGGACAGGCCGGTGAGCTGCTTCAGCTGCCCCGCCGTCAACGGTCCCTCCTGCTGCAACAGACGCAGGGCGAGCCGGTCGTTGATGGCCCGGGCGGTGCTCGGGGATGCAGGCATGCCGGGAATCCTCCCAGATCTGCGGGGCCGCGACGCGGGCGGCGCCGGATATCCCCTATCTATCAGGCAGGGTCCCTGATAGTTTACGGCGACGCGTAGGCGGGACACACAGGAGGGGCCGGAGAATGAGTGCAGTGGTCGACGGACAACGCGCGGTGCGGCGCGCCCGGTACGCCGTGGCGGCCGTGTTCGCCGTGCACGGTGCCGTCACGGGTTCGTTCGCCACCCGGGTGCCGTGGATCCAGGACCACGCCTCGGTCAGCGCCGGCCAGCTCGGCCTCGCCCTGGCCTTCCCCGCGCTCGGAGCCTCCGTGGCGATGCCCCTCGCGGGCGGCATCAGCCACCGCTTCGGCGCCCGTACCGCCCTGCGCGGTCTGCTCGCCCTGTGGACGCTCTCCCTGGTCCTGCCCGCCCTCGCCCCGAACCTCCTCACCCTCTGCCTGGCCCTGTTCGTCTACGGCGCCTCGGCGGGCATGTCGGACGTCGCGATGAACGCCCTCGGTGTGGAGGTCGAGAACCGGCTCGGCCGCTCGATCATGTCGGGCCTGCACGGGATGTGGAGCGCGGGCGCCTTGACCGGCTCGGCGGCCGGCACGCTCGCCGCGCACCTGGGCTCGGACGCGCGCCTGCACCACGTCCTGGCGGCCGGTGTGCTGACCGTGCTGGGCCTGGTCGCCTGCACCTGGGTGCTCGACCTTCAGCCGGCCGAGGACGAGGAGCCGCCGCCCCGGTTCGCACTGCCGCCGAAGTCGGCGCTGCTGATCGGCGCGATCGGGTTCTGCGCGGTGTTCGCGGAGGGCGCGAGCCTGGACTGGTCGGCGGTGTACCTGCGCGACCAGCTGGACACCTCGGCCGGGCTCGCGGCGGCCTGCACCACCGGATTCACCCTCACCATGGCCGTCGCGCGGATCGCGGGCGACAAGCTGGTGGACCGGTTCGGCTCCGTGCGCACGGTGCGGGCGAGCGGTGTCCTGGCCGTGCTCGGCGGCCTGCTCGTCGTCGTGGCGGGTCATCCGGCGGTGGCGATGACCGGCTTCGCGCTGATGGGCCTGGGCATCGCGGTCGTGGTGCCGCTGTGCTTCGCCGCGGCCGGCCGCAGCGGGCCGAACCCCAGCCAGGCCATCGCAGGTGTGGCGACGATCACGTACACCTCCGGCCTGGTGGCGCCGAGCGCGATCGGCGGACTCGCCCAGGCGGCCAGCCTGGTGGTGTCGTTCGGCCTGGTGACGCTGCTGGCGTGCGGCCTGGCCGCGTTCGCCGGGGTGCTGCGGGCGGGCGACCGGGACCGCCCGAAGGTCAGCCGGCCGGCCGCAGCAGTTCCCGACCCGCGGCCCTGAACTCCTCGCTCCACGGCGCGGGGCGCAAGGTGGCCGAATCCAGTCGGACCAGGACGCGGCTTCCGCGGGCGTACGTCACCGCGCCGTCGGCGGAGCAGAAGCGGAAGCCGTACGTCAGGCCGGTCCTGCCCAGCCGTTCCAGCCACAGGTGGACGGCGTACGCGCCCGGCCGGGTCACCGGCGCCTAGTAGCTGATCCGCAGCTCCTTGACCGCGTTGCAGGCGTCCCCGGCGGCGGCCCAGTCGCCCTCGAAGCGGAAGCCGTGCCCGTGCCACAGCTCGGACCAGGCCCGCTCCACCAGCAGGGGATAGCGGGCGTTGTGCAGCAGTCCGAGCGCGTCCAGGTCGTCGAAGTGGACGGCGACGGGGATCAGCCGGCCGTACGACAAGGCGGGGGCGACGGGTGCTTCGGCGGTCACGGCGGGCTCCTGAACGTGCTGGTGAGGAGGGGATACGATCCCTCATCCTAAGCGGACGCTCAGGAGCGTCGGCAGGGAAGGTGCCGGTCACTTGCCCGGACCCCGGACAATGGGTTTCGGACATCTTCCCGTTCAGAGAAAGCGAAACCCCCACCATGGACCTCGGCGTGCGCTGGAAACTGCACGGTGACGGGCGCACGCCCGCGCCCGGAGCGGTCGTCCGGCCCGACGAACGGCTCTCCTGGCCCCGCACGGTCGGACTCGGCGCCCAGCACGTCGTGGCCATGTTCGGCGCCTCCTTCGTGGCCCCCGTGCTCATGGGCCTCGATCCCAACCTCGCGATCATGATGTCGGGCGTCGCGACCGTGATCTTCCTGCTCGCCACCCGCGGCCGGGTGCCCAGCTACCTGGGCTGCTCGCTGTCCTTCGTGGGCGTCGCCGCGGTCATCCGGGCGCAGGGCGGCACCAGCGCGACCGTGACGGGCGCGGTCCTCGTGGTCGGCATCGCCCTGTTCCTGGTCGGTCTCGCCGTGCAGCGCTTCGGGGCGCGGATCATCCACGCGGCGATGCCGCCGATCGTCACCGGCGCGGTCGTGATGCTGATCGGCTTCAACCTCGCCCCGGTGACCGCCTCCACCTACTGGCCGCAGGACCAGTGGACGGCACTGCTGGTGATGCTGTTCACCGGTCTTGCCGTCGTCTGTCTGCGCGGCTTCTGGTCCCGGATCGCGATCTTCCTCGGCCTGGTCTTCGGATACGCCGTCTCCTGGGCCTTCGACCAGGTCTTCGGGAAGATCCACTCCGTGGACGGCAGCGGCAAGCTCACCGACCACTGGCGCCTGGACCTCTCCGGTGTCGGCAAGGCCGACTGGATCGGGCTGCCGACCTTCCACGGCCCGGCCTTCCACTGGTCGGCGATCCTGGTCGCGCTGCCGGTGGTCATCGCGCTGGTCGCGGAGAACGCCGGACACGTCAAGGCGGTCGGCGAGATGACCGGCGACCCCCTGGACGACAAGCTGGGCACCGCCATCTCGGCGGACGGTGTGGCCTCCGTGCTGTCGACGGCCGTGGGCGGCCCGCCCAACACCACGTACTCCGAGAACATCGGCGTGATGGCCGCCACCCGCGTCTACTCCACCGCCGCCTACTGGGCCGCGGCCGGCTTCGCGCTGCTGTTCGGCATCTGCCCGAAGTTCGGCGCCGTCGTGGCCGCGATCCCCGGCGGTGTCCTCGGCGGCATCACCGTCATCCTGTACGGCATGATCGGGCTGCTGGGCGCGCAGATCTGGATCAACGCCAAGGTCGACCTGCGCAACCCGCTGAACCTGGTGCCGGCCGCGGCGGGCATCATCATCGGCGTCGGCAACGTCAGCATGAAGTTCACCGACACCTTCTCGCTCAGCGGTATCGCGCTCGGCACGCTCGTCGTCATCACCGGCTACCACGCGCTGCGCGCCTTCGCGCCCGCGCACCTGAAGAAGCAGGAGCCGCTGCTGGACGAGGGCACGTCGTCGTACGACGAGCCGGGGCGGGCCGGCACCCAGCGCGCCCGGTCCTAGGTACGGGCCTAGGCGCGTACCAGGCGCGCGTTCCCCCGTTCTGGGGAAGCGCCGGGCCCGTCGGCACCTGGCCCGGGCCCGGCCTGGGACGCTGCCCCCATGGGGCAATCGGCACAACTCACCCGTCGCCTGGACACAGTGGACGCGGCCCTCGCGCGGATGCGCGAGCTGGACGCGGCGCTGCCGGAGCGGGACGGGATCGCGGTCTTCAACCGGGTCTATCTCGCCGTCACCGAGGCGGTCGACCGGCGCCTTGTGGCCGGGCGGTTCGCGGACCCGCGGGCCGCGGCCACGCTGGACGTACGGTTCGCCGAGCGGTACCTGGCCGCCGTGGACACGGCGACGGAAGGGCGGCCCGCGCCGGCCTGCTGGCGGCCACTGCTTCAGTTCCGCCGCCATCCCGGAGTGCGCCCGCTTCAGTTCGCGCTCGCGGGCATCAACGCGCACATCGGTCACGACCTGGCGCTGGCCGTCGTGGACGCGTGCGGCACGCTGGCGTGCGAGCCGGCCGATCTGGAGGGCGACTTCGACCGTGTGGGCGACCTGCTCGTCGCCCTGGAGGAGCGGGTTCGGGAAGATCTGATGCCCGGTCCCGACCTCCTCCAGATCGCCGACCCGCTCACCCATCTGCTGGGCGCGTGGAGCCTGGAACGGGCCCGGGACGCCGCCTGGTCGGCCGCGCGGGCGCTGTGGGCGCTGCGTCGGCTGCCCGACGTGGCCGAGGAGTTCGCCCAGCGGCTGGACGCGGCGGTCGGCTTCGCCGGGCGCATGATGCTCACCCCGCTGCCGGACTGAGACCCGACGGGAAGACCGGGACCCGACGAAAAGACCGGGACCCGACGAGAAGACCGGGACCCGACGGGAAGACCCGGACCCGACGGGAAATCCGGCGGCCGAAGACCGGCGAAGGCGAGCACCGGGGAACTCCCGCGTGATCACTGTACGTTGATCGGTGGACACGGACGATCACGAAGGAGCAGACCGCCATGGCGATCCGTCTGGGACTCGGCCTTCCGCAGAACCGGCAGTACCACCTCGGCAAGGACGTGCCCGACGTGGCACGTGCCGCGGAACACATCGGCTACGAGAGCCTCTGGGTGTACGAGCGGGCCCTGTTCCCGGAGCCCGCCACCCAGGGGCTGTACGGCATCGAGGGCATGCCCTGGCCCGAGTCCTACCGCCATGTGGCCGACCCGCTGGTCACGCTCACCCTGGCCGCGGCGGCCACCGAACGGGCCCGGCTGGGCAGCAGCGTGCTCGTCGCGCCGCTGCACGCGCCGTTCCAGCTCGCCAAGGCCCTCGCCTCGCTGGACGCGGCCAGCGGCGGCCGGGTGATCGCGGGCTTCGGCACCGGCTGGTCCCTCGACGAGTACGCGGCCACGGGCATCCGGCCGATCAAGGAGCGCGGCCGGGTGCTGGACGAGGTGATCGACGTCTGCCGGGCGGTGTGGGGGCCCGACCCGGTGCGCCACCACGGCCGGATCACGGAGATCGACTCGGCCGCGGTCGGCCCCAAGCCCGCCCGGCCGATCCCGATCCTGCTGGCCGCGAGCACCCGCAAGGCGCGGGAGCGGCTCGTCGAGCACGCCGACGGCTGGCTGCCGACCGCCATGGGCGTCGAGCAGGTGGCCGGCCAGTGGCACGCGGTGCAGGACCTGGCCGCCGAACGCGGCCGGCAGCAGCCGGTCCAGACGGTGCTCCGGGTGAACGCGCGCTACTCGGCCAAGGCCCACGAGGGCGCGAACCGGCGCCCGTTCCACGGCAGCCCCGACCAGCTCGTCGAGGACCTGGTCCCGTACACGGAGATCGGCCTGGAGGAGTTCCTGGTCGACCTGCAGAGCAGCGTGCGGGACGCCGAGGAGCTCAAGGACGTGGCCGCCGAGGTGTACGAGAAGGCCCGGGCGGCCGGGCTGTGATCCCGGCCGCCCGGGCCCGCCGGGGCAGGCGCTTCCCGCCTCAGTCCTCGGGGAGTTCCACGGGCGCGATCTCGTCGTAGACGTCGCCGGGGCCGGGGTTGGTCGCGTCGGTCGCGCCGCCGAACTGGTGCATGACGCCCCAGACCGCGTTCAGCGCGGTCTGGACGGCGCCCTCCGCCCAGCCGGCGGTCCAGGAGATGTCGTCGCCGGCGAGGAAGATGCCGCGCTTGTCCTCCGGCAGCCGGTCCTGCATGAAGTGGGTGAACAGGCGCCGCTGGTAGCGGTAGTGGCCGGGGAGGTTGGCCTTGAACGCGCCCATGAAGTAGGGCTCGTTCTCCCAGGAGACCGTCACCGGGTTGCCGATGATGTGCTTCCGGATGTCGACGTTCGGGTAGATCTCGCCGAGCGACTTCAGCATGACCTCCATCCGCTCCTGCGCCGACAGCGGCAGCCACTTCAGGCTGTCGTCGCACCAGGTGTACGACAGGCAGATGACGGCGGGCTTGTCCGGGCCGTCGTCGAGGAGGTACGTGCCGCGGGTCATACGGTCGGTCAGCGTCATCGACATGACGTCCCGGCCCGTCGGATTTCCCCTGTCGTCGACGGCCTTGTCCAGCCAGAACGGCCGGTCGACGGGCACGAACAGCTTGCTGGACTCCATGTAGTGGGTGCGCTCGATCGCCGTCCAGTGGTCGATCGGGAACAGCGAGTCGTCGCAGGCGATCTTGGACAGCAGCATCCAGGACTGGGCGGTGAAGATCGCCGCCTGGTAGGTGCGGATGTCGCCGTGCGCGTCGGTGACGGTGATCCGGTTGCCCGCGGTGCGGTGCAGCCGGGTCACGGCGGGGCGGGGCTCACCGTCGACGTGCAGGGACTTCAGCGAGGTGCCGTACGGCCAGTGGACGATCTTCTCCGGCTCGCGCTCCCAGAGCCTGAGCGGCAGCTGCTGCGAGCCGCCGACGATACCGCGGTGGTGGTCGTCGGCCTCGGTGTAGACGACGCGCAGGATCTCCAGGATGGAGTTGGGGAAGTCGGTGTCCCAGCCGCCGGTGCCGAAGCCGACCTGGCCGAAGATCTCCCGGTGCCGGAAGGACTTGAAGGCCTCGGAGTCGCACAGGAAGCCGTAGAAGGTCTGGTTGTCGAGCTTCTCGACGAGCTGCGACCAGATCTCGCGGATGCGCTTGACGTCCCGCTCGCGCATGGCGCGGTTCATGTCGGAGAAGTCGGCGCCCTCTTCGAGGCACCTGTTCCAGGCGTCGGCCACGTCCCGGTAGACCTGCGGCAGGTCGTCGATGGTCTCGGCGTAGTGCGACTCGCCCTTGAGGTCGACGACGGTCGACGGGGTCGCCTCCGCGAGCGGGTTCGGGAAGGGCCTGGTCTCCAGGCCGACCAGGTCGATGTAGTGCTGGAGGGCCGTGGAGGACGGCGGGAAGCGCATCGCGCCCATCTCGGCGGTCAGGGACTCGTCGCAGCCCTCGAAGCCGACGGTGCGCAGCCGGCCGCCGATCCGGTCGGCCTCGTAGACGACGGGCTTGAGGCCCATCTTCATCAGCTCGTAGGCGGCCACGATGCCGGACAGGCCGCCGCCGATGACCGCGACCTCCGTGCCGTGCTCGGTCGCGGGTATCTGGCCGAGGCCCGCCGGGTGGGCGAGGAAGTCGTCGTACGCGTACGGGAAGTCCGGGCCGAACATGGTGATCGGCGGCTGCTGCTCGTCTGCGTGCTCGACGGCGTTGGGCACCGTGGACGTCATGGGGTACGGACTCCTTGCGCGGGGAAGAGCGGGAGGAACGGGAGGGGGTGGATGCCGGGGGAGGTCAGGTGAGGGCCCCGTAGAGGGCGGGGCGGCGGTCCCGGAGATACGGGTTCGCCTCGCGGGAGACGGCGAGCAGGGCCGGGTCCACGTCGGCGAGAACCAGTTCTTCGGCCTGCCCGGCCCGGGTACGGGCGACTCCGTCGGGGCCGGCGAGGGTGGAAAGCCCGGCGAAGTCGAACTCGCCCTCGCGGCCGACCCGGTTGGCGTAGGCGACGTACATCTGGTTCTCGAAGGCGCGTACGGGCACGAGGGACTCGGCGACGAACTGGAACGGGTGCATCAGCGCCGTCGGGACGAGCAGGAGGTCGGTGCCGGCCAGGGCGTGGCCGCGGGTGTTCTCCGGGAACTCCACGTCGTAGCAGATCAGCAGGCCGATGGTCAGGCCGTTCAGCCGGGCCTGGACGACCGGCCGCTCGCCCGGGGTGAAGTGGTCGCGTTCGAAGCCGCCGAAGAGGTGGGTCTTGCGGTAGTTGGCCAGGCGCGTGCCGTCGGCGGAGATCAGCTGGACGGAGTTGAAGACGGCCTCGCCGTCCCGCTCGGGGTAGCCGTAGGCGATCGCCAGACCGTGCCGGCCGGCCAGCTCCGCGATCGCGTCGGCGGAGTCGCCGTAGGCGGGCTCGGCCAGCCGGCCGATGTCGTCGCCGATCGCGTACCCGGTCAGGAACATCTCCGGCGCGAGGAGCAGCGCGGCGCCCGCGGCGGCGGCGCGGCCGGCGGCCGCGTCGAGAACTTCGAGGTTCTCGGCGACGGCACCGGGGTGGCCGGAGCTCTGGAGCAGGGCGGTGCGCATGCGGGATCCTCACCGGTCAAGGGGGGTGTCGGGGGGTCGGTTAGACGGTACGGTCGGGCGGCTCGGGCGGACAAGCGGGAGCCGTTGCGCGGCGGTGGGGGGATCGTTGCGCGGGGGGCGGGGTGGGCGGCGATTCGTTGCGTGGGGCTCCGCCGGGGGCTGAGGCTTCGCCCACCCGCCCGCCCGACTCGGTTGCCGCAGACGTGGCCTTCCCCGGGCTCCGCCCCCGGCCCCGGCGGGAGCTTCGCCCCCTGCACCCCCCAGGCTTTGCCCACCCGACCGCCCGACTCGGTCACTGCAGAAGGGGGCGTCCCGGGGCTCCGCCCCGGAGACCGGGGACGCAGCAGGAGACCGGCGGGGGCTTCGCCTCCTGCCCCCCTGCGCCCCCGGGGCCCCCAGGGCCCCGGCCCCGGCTCCTCCCCGTCCGCCCGGTGCAGCCGTGGCCCGGAGGCTACGTCGGCGAGCCCGAGGAGAAGCGGCGGAGCAGTGGGGACAGGACCAGGACGGACTTCGTGCGCTCCACGAAGGGCTCGCCCGCGATGCGTTCCAGGACGCGCTCGAAGTGGCGCATGTCGGCGGCGAAGACCTGGGCGATCGCGTCCGCTTCGCCGGTGACGGTGGACGCGGACACGACCTCCTGGTAGCGCTCCAGGCCGCGCTGGATGGTCTCCGGCGAGGTGTTGCGCCGGCAGTAGATCTCGACGTATCCCTCGGTCTCCCAGCCGAGGGCGGCCGGGTCGACACGGACGGTGAAGCCGGTGATGGCCCCGGTGGCGCGCAGCCTGTCCACGCGCCGCTTCACGGCGGGCGCGGACAGGCCGACGAGCTGCCCGATGTCCGCGTAGGAGCGGCGGGCGTCCTCGGCGAGGGCGTGCACGATGCGTTCGTCGAGATCGTTCAGCACGGGGTGTGGGTCACTTCTTCGGGATCGGGCGCTCGGTCACTTCTCCGCCGTCACGAGGCTCGGCTCGGCCGCGAGACGGGAACGGCGGTAGCCGTACAGGAAGTAGAACACGAGCCCGACCGCCATCCAGACTCCGAAGACCACCCAGGTGACGGTGGACAGGCTGCCCATCATCCAGACGCAGAGGGCGAAGCCCACCGCGGGCAGCAGCGGCGACAGCGGCACCCGGAAGGTGCGGTGCATGGTCGGACGGGTGCGGCGCAGCACCACCACGGCCACATTGACCAGCGCGAACGCGAAGAGGGTGCCGATGCTGGTGGCGTCGGCGAGCTGGCCCAGCGGGATGGCCGCCGCCAGGACGCCGCAGAAGAGGGAGACGATCACCGTGTTGGCACGGGGCGCCCCCGACTTCGGGTGGACCCGGGAGAACACCTTGGGCACGAGGCCGTCGCGGGACATCGCGAACAGGATGCGGGTCTGGCCGTACAGCACGGTCAGGACCACGCTGGCGATGGCGATGACGGCGCAGAACGCCAGCAGGGTGCCCCAGAAGCTCTGACCGGTGACGTCGCGCATGATCTGGGCGAGGGCCGCCTCGGAGTCGTTGAACTTCTGCCACGGCTTGGCGCCCACGGCGACGGCGGCGACGAGGACGTACAGGGCGGTGACGATGACCAGGGACAGCATGATCGCCCGGGGGAGGTCGCGCTGGGCGTTCTTCGCCTCCTCGCCGGCGGTCGACGCCGCGTCGAAGCCGATGTAGGAGAAGAAGAGCGTCGCGCCCGCGGCGCTGACGCCGCTCATGCCGAGCGGCATGAAGTGGGAGTAGTTGCCGGAGCGGAAGCCCTGGACGCCGATCGCGCAGAACAGCACCAGCGCGGCGATCTTCACACAGACCATGACCGTGTTGGCCCGTGCGGACTCCTTGGCGCCGCCCATCAGGAACACCATCGCGAGCAGGACGACGATCAGCGCCGGCAGGTTGAACACGCCGCCGTCGCCGGGCGGCGCCGACAGGGCCGCCGGGATGGTGACGCCGAGGGTGCCCTTGAGCAGCTCGTTGAGGTACTCGCCCCAGCCGACGGCCACGGCGGCCACGGACACGCCGTACTCCAGGACCAGGCACCAGCCGCACACCCAGGCGATCAGCTCGCCCATCGTTGCGTATGCGTACGAGTAGGAGGAGCCGGAGACCGGGATGGTGCCCGCCAGCTCGGCGTACGACAGGGCCGAGAAGAGGGCGGTGAGACCGGCGATGACGAAGGACAGCGTGACGGCGGGGCCGGCCTTGGGGACGGCCTCTCCGAGGACCACGAAGATGCCGGTGCCCAGGGTGGCACCGATGCTGATCATGGTGAGCTGCCACAGGCCCAGGGAGCGCCGCAGGGTGCCGCCTTCGCCGTGGCCACCCTCCGCGACCAGGCGTTCCACCGGCTTGCGTCGCATCAGGCGCGCGCCGGCGGACAGGGGGACGGCTGTTCTGCGGTTCTGCGGTGGTGCGCCTTGGTCGAGCACGCGCGGCTCCTTGTCGCTGCGGGTCTTCGAGCGGCCGGGACCGGTGGCCCCGTCCCGCGGGGACCACCGAGCGGGGTCCCGGCCACGCCATGTACAGCGCAGACCCTATGAGGCGGTGCTTCACGGGCGTAATGCAGCAACCTTGCGCATCCCCGCAAGATCGTTGCGTTCGCGGGGGCCGTGCGGGTGTTCGTTGCGCGGGGGCTTTCGTCCGTTGCGCACGAGACGGGCGGGACTGTCCGGGAGTGCCGGGCATGCCGACGGCCCCCGCTCTCCCGTCACCGGGACAGCGGGGGCCGTGCGGAAAGGGGCCGGGATCAGGTCCAGCTGGCGTGCAGCGGCTGGCCCTCGGCGTAGCCGGCCGCGCTCTGGATGCCGACGATGGCCTTGTCGGCGAACTCCTCCAGGGAGGCGGCGCCGGCGTAGGTGCAGGAGGAGCGGACGCCCGCGATGATCGAGTCGATCAGGTCCTCGACGCCCGGGCGGGCCGGGTCGAGGAACATGCGGGAGGTGGAGATGCCCTCCTCGAACAGCCCCTTGCGGGCGCGGTCGTACGCCGACTCCTCCGAGGTCCGGTTGCGCACCGCGCGCGCGGAGGCCATGCCGAACGACTCCTTGTAGGCGCGTCCGCTCGCGTCGTGCTGGAGGTCGCCCGGAGACTCGTACGTGCCCGCGAACCAGGAGCCGATCATCACGTTGGACGCGCCGGCCGCGAGGGCCATGGCCACGTCGCGGGGGTGGCGGACACCGCCGTCGGCCCACACGTGCTTGCCGTACTTCCTGGCCTCGGCGGCGCACTCCAGGACCGCGGAGAACTGCGGCCGGCCCACGCCGGTCATCATGCGGGTGGTGCACATGGCGCCGGGGCCCACACCGACCTTGATGATGTCCGCGCCCGCGTCGATGAGGTCCTTGACGCCCTCGGCGGAGACGATGTTGCCGGCGACGATCGGGACCTGCGGGTCGAGGGCGCGCACCAGCTTGATCGCGGTGATCATCGACTCCTGGTGGCCGTGCGCGGTGTCGATGACGAGTGTGTCCACGCCCGCGTCGAGCAGCTGCTTGGCCTTGCCGGCCACATCGCCGTTGATGCCGACGGCCGCGGCGATGCGCAGCTTGCCGTTCTTGTCGACGGCCGGGGTGTACAGCGTGGCGCGCAGCGCGCCCTTGCGGGTGAGGATGCCGGCCAGCCTGCCGTCCTTGTCGACGGCCGGAGCGTAGCGCCGGTTGTGCGCGTCGAGGGTGTTGAACGCCTCGCGCGGGTCGATGTCGGCGTCCAGCAGGAGCAGGTCCTTGGACATGACCACCTCGAGCTGGGTGAAGCGGTCGACGCCGGTCAGGTCGGCGTCGGTGACGACGCCGACGGGCCGCTGCTCCTCGTCGACGACCACGCCGGCGTTGTGCGACCGCTTGGGCAGCAGGGCGAGGGCGTCGGCGACGGTCTGGTGCGGGGCCAGCACGATCGGGGTGTCCAGCACCAGGTGGCGGCTCTTGACCCAGGAGACGACCTCGGCGACCACGTCGATCGGGATGTCCTGCGGGATGACCACCAGGCCGCCGCGCCTGGCCATCGTCTCGGCCATGCGGCGGCCGGCGATGGCGGTCATGTTGGCGACGACGAGCGGGATGGTGGTGCCCGTGCCGTCCGGCGAGCTGAGGTCCACGCCCTGACGCGAGCCGACCGCGGAGCGGCTCGGCACCATGAACACGTCGTCGTACGTCAGGTCGTACGCGGGCTGGATGTCATTGAGGAAACGCACGTGCTGCACATCCCAGTCGATCAGAGGTGACCCCCGGGCGGATCTGCCAGGGGGAAAGAGCACGTACTTCATTGTCCCATGACGGGAGCGTCGTCAGGGCCTGTCATAACGCCCAGGCTGCCGCGGAGGTGCTAGGAGGATCCTCCAAGGGAGGACGTTCTTCCAGGGGCCGGCGATCCTTCCAGGCTCAGTGCGACGGTGAGCGTGGGAGTGCGATCGGCCGCCTCGGCGAACACCTCCCGTACCGTGCGCCACTCGTCCGGGTTCGCCTCGGCGTACGCCCGCCAGCCCCGTACCACCAGCAGCAGCCCCCGTTCGTCGGCCGTCCGGGGCCAGACGGTGCGGTCGGAGAGGGAGTCGGCGAGGGCGTCCCAGTTGCGGCCGAACCAGCCGGGCAGCGCCAGGGCACGGGCGGTGCGGTCCATCAGGGCCGCCTTGCCGGTGACGCCGTCGAGGTCCAGGGTGACCAGGAGCCGGCCCGCCAGGTCTTCGGTCACCTCCGTCTCAGCCCCCGTCCGGGTCCGCCCGGTTCAGGGCGGGCTTCGGGGCGGGGCCGGCCGTCATCAGGCAGTCGGCGGCCGAGGTGTCCGTGACCAGGCTGGTGACCAGGCCGGAGCGCAGCACCGCGTCGATCGCCGGCGCCTTGCGCTGCCCGCCCGCGATCGCGACGACCTCGGGGATACGACGGAGCTGTTCCGCCTTGACCGTGATGCACCGCTCCCCCAGGTCCCGGCCGATCCGGCGGCCCTGGGCGTCGAAGAGGTGCGCGGACATCTCGGCGGCGACGCCGAGCGAGGCGTAGTGCGCCCGCTCCTCGTCGCTGAGCATGTCGTGCACCGTGGAGATGCCCGGCTCCCAGGAGCCGATGGACACGCAGGCGACCGTGACCTTGTCGAAGTACTCGAAGGCCCGGGCGATCCCGGTCTGGTTGCGCAGCGCCGCCGCGGTGGCCGCGTCGGGCAGCAGCATCGGCGCGTAGATGGGGTGGGCGTCTCCGCCGGAGACCTGGGCGGCTCGGCGGACGGCCTCCACCGAGCCGCGCTCGGCGGTCCCGGCGTCGTACACGCCGGTCAGCTGCACCACCGTGCACGGGGGCAGCCGGTCCAGGGCCGCCGCCATGTGAATGGTGGACCGGCCCCAGGCCAGGCCCAGCACATCGCCCTCGTTGACGAGCTCGCCGAGCAGGTCCGCGGCGACCTCGCCGAGGTTCTCCGGGTCGGGGGTCTCCTCGGCGTCCGCCGGGGACTCGACCACGACGGCGTGCCTGAGGCCGTAGCGGGCGCGGAGCGCGTCGGAGCGCTCGGCGTCCAGCTCGGCCGGGACGCGGATCTCGATGCGCACGAGGTCCCGTTCGAGGGCGGTCTCCAGGACCCGGGCCACCTTGAAGCGGCTGACGCCGAACTCCTCGGCGATCTGGATCTTGGACTTGCCCTCGAGGTAGAAACGGCGGGCCATGGCCGCCGCCTGCACCAGCTCAGCGGGTCCCATCCGCACTGCTGACCGGCCCGCCGACATACCCGACACGGCGATCTCCTCACTGCTGTTCACACTCTGGATTCGCCGTTCATCCTTGCAGATCCGGCGCTCTTGATCAGCCCTGATGAGAGCCGTTCACGTACCTGATGCCCAGTGGTTGCACGCCCACGACGTGTTCGGTGGTTCCACTCCATGATGGCCTCGATGGTCGTCCATGATGGCCTCGATGGTCGCACGCGTGTGTGCGATGGCCGTGAGTTCAGTGGTCGCACGCCCACGAGGCCCCGGAGGCGGCCGCCTCCGCCTGCGCCCGCAGTGCGCGCACCGCGTCGGCCGGGTCCTGCGCCCCGTAGACGGCCGATCCGGCGACGAAGACGTCGGCGCCGGCCTCCGCGCAGCGCTCGATCGTGGCGGCCGACACCCCTCCGTCCACCTGGAGCCACAGCTGGAGGCCGTGCTTGCCGATCAGCTCCCTGGTACGGCGGATCTTGGGCAGCATGATGTCGAGGAACGCCTGTCCGCCGAAGCCCGGCTCCACCGTCATGATCAGAAGCATGTCGAGCTCGGGGAGCAGGTCCTCGTAGGGCTCGATGGGCGTGGCGGGCTTCAGCGCCATCGAGGCCCTGGCGCCCTTGGCCCGGATCTCGCGGGCCAGCCGCACCGGGGCGCCGGCCGCCTCGACGTGGAAGGTCACCGAGGAGGCGCCCGCCTCGACGTACTGCGGGGCCCACCGGTCGGCGTCCTCGATCATCAGATGGCAGTCCAGCGGAATGTCCGTCGCCCGCGCCAGCGATTCCACGACCGGGACGCCGAGCGTGAGATTCGGGACGAAGTGGTTGTCCATCACGTCGACGTGGAGCCAGTCGGCGCCTTCGACCGCCTTCGCCTCCTCGGCGAGGCGCGCGAAGTCGGCGGACAGGATGCTGGGGTTGATCTGCACGGCCATGCCCCAAGCCTGCCATGCCGACGCGCTCGGCCGTAACGGCGGTCACGTTCTGCCCCCGGCAGCCTCTCACCCGGTCCTGCGGATCAGGGCCAGGTACATGGCGTCGGTGCCGTGCAGGTGGGGCCACAGTTGGACGTCGGGGCCGTCGCCGAGCGCCGGGACCTCCGGGAGAAGGGGGCGCGCGTCGATCAGCTCGGCCTCGGGGAACTGCTTGAGCACGTCGGCGACGACCGCGCGGGTCTCGGCGAGGTGGGGCGAGCAGGTGGCGTAACCGACGACGCCGCCGACGCGCACGGACTCCAGAGCGGTGCGCAGTAGGCCGCGCTGGAGCGGCGCGAAGCCGTCCAGGTCCTCGGGGCGGCGCCGCCACCGCGCCTCGGGGCGGCGGCGCAGGGCGCCCAGGCCGGTGCACGGCACGTCGACGAGGACCCGGTCGAAGCTGCCGGGACGCCAGGCGGGACGTGTTCCGTCGGCGGCGACGACCTGGTACGGGCCCGGGTTCCCGGCGAGCGCCTTGGCGACCAGTCCGGCCCGGTGGGGCTGCTTCTCGGAGGCGAGCAGCACGGCCCCGCGCTCGGCGGCGAGGGCGGCGAGCAGGGCGGCCTTGCCGCCGGGTCCGGCGCAGCCGTCGAGCCATCGCGCGTCGGGGCCGTCGAGGGGTGCGTTCGCCAGGGCGAGCGCCACGAGCTGGCTGCCCTCGTCCTGAACGCCCGCGCGGCCTTCCCGTACGGCGTCCACGGCGCCCGGTTCGCCGCCCTCGGTGAGCCGCACGGCGTACGGCGACCAGCGGCCCGGCACCGCGGCCTCCTCGCGCAGCAGCTCCTCGGACGTGGCCCGTCCGGGCCGGGCGACCAGGGTGACCTCGGGCCGCTCGTTGTCGGCCTCGAGCAGGTCCTCGATGCCGGCGCGGGGTCCGCCGAGGGAGTCCCACAGGGCGGAGACGACCCAGCGGGGGTGGGAGTGGACGACGGCGAGGTGGTCCTCGGGGTCGTCCTCGTAGGGCGGGGCGACCTTCTCCAGCCACCCGTCGAGGTCGTCCCGGGCGACCTTGCGCAGCACGGCGTTCACGAACTTGGCCCGTCCGTCGCCGAGCACCACCCGGGCCAGCTCGACCGTGGCGGACACGGCGGCGTGGCTCGGGATGCGGGTGCCGAGCAGCTGGTGGACGCCGAGGCTGAGCACGTCGAGGACGGGCGGGTCGACCTCCCTGAGCGGCCGGTCCACGCAGGCGGCGAGGATCGCGTCGTAGGTCCCCTGCCGGCGCAGCGTGCCGTACACCAGCTCGGTGGCGAGCGCGGCGTCACGCCCGTCGAACTTCTCAGGTCCCTCCTTCTCCCGTGCCTTGCGCAGCAAGGGCGGCAGGACGAGGTTGGCGTAGGCGTCCCGCTCGTCCACGGCGCGCAGCGCCTCGAAGGCGAGAATGCGGACGGGGTCCTTCTGCGGCCTGCGGTAGGGCTTGGCGGGCCTGCGGGGCCGACGGGAGGTGTCGCTCACGAAAAAGGTGCTCCGGATGTCTGGGGCGCCGCGCACGGATGCGCTGCGCACGAATGTGCTGGGCGTGGGTGCGCGTGGCCCGGTGTGCTCTCCGACCAGGCTACGTCCCGCAGCCGACCGCTGGTCCGCGGTCGGGGGGTCCGGGGGCCGCGGTCGGGGGGCCCGGGGGCCGCGGTCGGGGGGCCCGGGCCGCGGTCGGGGGGTCCGGGGGCCGCGGTCGCGAGTCCGCGGGGCCGCGGTCGGGAGTCCGCGGGGTCGCGGTCGGGAGTCCGCGGGGTCAGCGGCTGAGGGGTCCACGGGATCGGCGGCCGGGGAGTCGAGGGAATCGGCAGCCGAGGCGTCCGCGAGGTCGGCGGTCGCGAGTCCGCGGGGTCAGCGGCTGAGGGGTCGGCGGTCGGGGAGTCGAGGGAATCGGCAGCCGAGGCGTCCGCGAGGTCGGCGGTCGCGAGTCCGCGGGGTCAGTGGCTGCGGCGTCCACGGGATCGGCGGCCGGAGAGTCGAGGGAATCGGCAGCTGAGGAGTCCGCGGGGCCGGCGGTCAGGCGTCCGCGGGGGCAGTGGCTGCGGGGTCCACGGGATCGGCGGTCGGGAGTCCGCGGGGTCAGTGGCTGCGGCGTCCACGGGATCGGCGGCCGGGGAGTCGAGGGGATCGGCAGCCGAGGAGTCCGCGGGGTCGGCAGCCGCGGAAGCCGCCCGCTCGGCGGCCGAGGAGCCCGCGCAGGCGCGTCCGGCATCCCGACCCAGGCGGCATCCGGCGGCACTGACCGCTCGGCGGCACTGCCCGCTCGGCGGCACTGCCCGCTCGGCGGCCGACAGGGCTGCCTGATCGACGGCCGATGCGCCTGCCCGCTCGCGCGGCGGCCGACGACCTCGTCTCCCAGGCCGCATCCGGCGGAACGGCCCGGCTTATCGGGTGGCAGCCGAGAAGCCGGGCCCCAGCGGACGGGACTGCCCGGCCACGGCCCGCGAGGCGACCGGCGGTCAGTGTCCGAGGGTCTCGCCCTCGGTGATGCGCACGCCGCGGGCCCAGTCGGCCGCTCGCATCGGCTTCTTCCCCTGGGCCTGCACCCACAGCAGCTCGACGGCGTGGGAGCCGGTGCCGACGTGGAGGTCGTTCTTGCCGGCGGCGAGCGCTCCGGGGGCGAGGTCGGTCCGCTGCGGCGCGAGGGCCACCTGGATCAGCTTGAGCCGTTCGCCGCGGAACGTGGTCCAGGCGCCCGGGGCCGGCGTACAGCCGCGCACCACCCGGTCGACGCGCAGGGCGGGGGCGCTCCAGTCGATCCTGGCGTCCTCGACGGTGATCTTCGGTGCGAGGGTGATGCCGTCGGCCGGCTGCGGTACGGCCTTCAGGGTGCCGTCCTCGATGCCGTCCATGGTCGCGACGAGCAGTCCGGAGCCGGCGAACGCCAGCCGGGTGAGCAGGTCGCCGCTGGTGTCGGTGGGCCGGATCCGCTCCGTGACGGTGCCGTAGACCGGGCCGGAGTCCAGGCCCTCCTCGATGAGGAAGGTGGAGGCACCGGTGATCTCGTCGCCCGCCATGAGACTGTGCTGGACGGGCGCCGCACCGCGCCAGGCGGGCAGCAGGGAGAAGTGCAGGTTGACCCAGCCGTGCGCGGGGATGTCCAGGGCGGGCCTGGGCAGCAGGGCGCCGTAGGCGACGACGGGGCAGCAGTCCGGGGCGATCCGTGTCAGCCGCTCCAGGAACTCGGGGTCACGCGGCCGCTCCGGCTTGAGCACCTCGACGCCGGCCTCCTCGGCCCGCTCGGCGACCGGGCTCGCGACCAGCCGGCGCCCGCGTCCGGCCGGTGCGTCGGGGCGTGTGACGACGGCGGCCACCTCGTGCCGCCCGGAGGCGAGCAGAGCGTCCAGAGCGGGAACGGCGACCTCGGGGGTACCGGCGAAGACGAGCTTCATGGGCGGGTGCGGCCTCTCGGTCGGGGGCTGGGCGGGCAGCGCACCAGTCTATGACCATGGACGGACAGCCCAGGCGGACGAGCGGCGCAGCGCACACCCGTGGGGGCGTACGCATATGCCCTTACGCCCCCACACCGTGACCAGCGGAGCGAAAACGCGTTGGTCAAGACAGAGTTGACCACCAGGGGCCGCGCTCGCGCGGCTCGTTTCCTTTCAACGCCGGTTCGAGAGGCTTGTTCATGGCCGACCACGCAACCCACGACGCCCAGGCCCGGGCGAGCCTGCACTTGCTGGTGCGGGACATCGAGCGGGTCCGTCGGCAGGTGGACGCGCTGCGCACGCTCACCGCCCAGTTGGGCAACGTCTACCGTCCGCGCCGCTCCGGTCCCTCCACGGGCTTCGTCGTCTACGGACGCGCCCCCGCACCGACCGTCCGCCTCGCGCAGGAGCTGCGGGACAGTGTCGAGACCCTGGTCACGGCCGCCGTGGACTTCGACCGCTCACTCGGCTTCTCGTGGGACGCCGTGGGTTCGGCGCTCGGCGTCACCAAGCAGGCGGTCCACCGTCGTTACGGCGCCCGCCGTGCCGCCGCGCAGGCGGCCGCGGAGACCGAGCGGGGCACGGAGCCCTCGGGCACCCGCACGGTCAACGTCGGCACCGGTCTCTCCACGATGCCGACGGTGCCCGCGGCCCGCTCCATGCCGACCCAGCCGACGGCGGGCAGCCCGTCGCTGCGCGAGGAGGCGCGTCCCACGGCCTTCCCCGGACCGCGCAACGGCTGAGCGCGGCCGACGCCCGCCCGTCCGACGATCACTCACCGATGCCCTCCCGGGAGTTCCGGGAGGGCATCGCACATCGGCGACGCGCCCCGGCCGCCCGTGACGACCTGTCACCCGCCGCCCGTCACTCCACCGCCGTCCGTCACTTCACCCGCCGCCCGTCACTCCACCGCCGTCTTCACCCGCCGCCCGTCACTCCACCGCCGTCCGCCCCCGACATCCCTCGCCCCACCGATGACCGACGCCCCTGTCGTCCGTCACATCCCCCCGGCATCCGTCGCCTCACCCGATGTCCGGCGGATCGATCCGCACCCACACCGGTTCACCGCTTCCCCGGGCCGTCCGCGCCGCCTGCGCGGCCTTCAGGGCGGCGGCGAGCGCCGCTCCGCTGCCGGGCGGCACGCGGATCAGCGCCCGGTCCCACTGCTCGCCGGGCGGCGGCGCGCCCGACCGCCGGGGCCGTCCGGGCGGGGTGACCGGAAGCGGCACCGGGCCCAGGATCTCCGCCTCGGGCGGCATTTCGACCGCGCCGAGGAAGTCCGCTACCGCCTCCGGGGGACCCGACACGGCCGCCATCCGGGAGACCGGGGGGAACCCCAGTTCGGCCCGCTCGGCGCGCTCCCGGACCGCGTGCCCGACGGGGTCCCAGCGCACCAGGGCCTGCACGGGCCGCAGTGTCGGCTCGGCGACCACGACCACCGTGCCGCCGGCCTCCTGCGGCCGGACGAGCGCCGCGGCCCCGATCCACCGGCGCAGCGCGTCCTCACCCGCCCGCAGGTCGGGGCGTCCCAGCATCGCCCAGCCGTCCAGCAGCAGGGCCGCCGCGTATCCGCCCTCGGCGACCGGTTCGGCGCCCGGGGTGCTGACGACCAGCGCCGGCGCCGCCGGGACCGTGTCCAGCACGTGCTCGCGCCCCGAGGTGCGCACCGGCACCGCGGGGAAGGCCCGCCCGAGCTCCTCGGCGGTCCGGCGAGCGCCGACGACCTGGGCCCGCAGCCGGAACGAGCCGCACTCCGGGCAGTGCCAGGAGGTCTCCTCCCGTCCGCACCATCCACAGCGGAGCAGGCCCGCGTCCTGCCCCTGGAGAGGGCCGGCGCAGTGCCGGCAGCGGGCGGGCGCCCGGCACTGGCCGCAGGCCATCCGCGGGACGTACCCCCGCCGGGGCACCTGCACCAGCACCGGGCCGTGCCGCAGGCCCTCGCGAGCGGCCTGCCAGGCGAGCGTCGGCAGCCGCGCGGCCCGGGCCGCCTCATCCCGCGCGAGGTCCGCGTCGCCCACGGTACGCACGAGCGGGGCCGCCCGCCGCACCTGTTCACGCGCCGCGACCAGGGGCCGCGCCCAGCCGCTCTCGACGAGCTGGGCGGCCTCAACGGTGCAGCTCCAGCCGCCGAGCAGGAAGCCGCACCTGTCCAGCGCGGCGCGCAGCAGCAGCACCTCGCGCGCGTGCGGCTGCGGTGCGTGCTGCTCGCTCAGGCTGTCGTCACCGTCGTCCCAGAGGGCGACCAGCCCCAGGTCGCGCACCGGCGCGAACATGGCGGCGCGGGTCCCGACGACGGCCCGTACGGACCCCCTGCTGACCGCCAGCCACTGCCGGTACCGCTGCTCGGGGCCGGCGTCGGCGGTGAGCAGCGCGTGCCGCCCCTCGCCGAGGAGGGAGGTCAGCGCGGCGTCCACCCGGGCGGCGGCCCGTCCGTCCGGTACGACGACGAGCGCGCCCCGTCCCGAGGCGAGCGTCGCGGCGACGGCCCGGGCCAGCTCCTCGCTCCACCGCGGCCCCGGCAGGGCGTTCCAGACGGCCCTGGGGGTGCCGCCGGAGGCCAGTGCGGCAATGAAGGCGCCTCCGTGCTCGTACCGGGCCCAGGGGCCGGCGTCCGGGACGGGCGGCGGGGGCGGCGGGGGAGGCGACGGCTGCTGCTCCGCCCGAGCACTGCGCGGCGGTACGGCGAGTTGCAGTACGTCGGCGAGGCTGCCGGCGTACCGGTCGGCGACGGCTCTGGCCAGCCCGAGCAGTTCCTCGCTCAGCACGGGCTCGGGCGACACGACCTGGGCGAGCGCGGCCAGTGGCCCGGAGTAGTCGGACTCGGCCCGGCGCTCGATCAGGAACCCGTCGATGAGTCCGCCGCCCTCGCGCCGGCCCTCCCGCACGCGGTGCCGTCCGGCGCCGAACCGCACCCGTACCCGCACGCCCGGCTGGGCGTCGGCGTCCAGCTCGGCGGGCACGGCGTAGTCGAAGTACCGGTCGAGGTGGAGCACTCCCTTGTCGACGAGCACCCGCGCCACGGGCAGCCGCTCGGCGAGCGCCGCTCCCCGCCAGGTGCGCGGCTTGGCGCGGGGCTCCTTCGCCTTGCGCACGCTCTCCCGGATGAGCGCGAGCTGCTCCGGCGGCGCCCCCTCGGCTCCGCCGTCCCCTTCTGTCCGGGACGCCCCGTTCTCGCTGCTCACGCTTGCATTCTTACCAAACGGCACCGACAACGGCGCCGGCCCGAGATCCTCAACGGCCACGGCACGGATCCAGCTTCACCGCGCGCCCCTTCGGGGCACACTCCACGAAGTAACCGTGGCCTTCGCACCGGGCGGCGCCGACGGCCCACTCTAGAAACGACCCGGCCATGCCCGCCAGCCGATTCCGTACCCGGCTGAGCCATGACACGTACGCGTCGAGGCCCGGCTCCCGTGACCGGGAACCGGGCCTCGAAGGAATGCCTCGCAGGCCGAAGCGCTGCTGCTTACAGGCCCGCGGCCTGGCGCAGGGCGTCCACGCGGTCGGTCCGCTCCCACGTGAAGTCGGCCAGTTCGCGGCCGAAGTGGCCGTAGGCGGCGGTCTGGGCGTAGATCGGGCGGAGCAGGTCGAGGTCGCGGATGATCGCGGCCGGGCGCAGGTCGAAGACCTGGTCGATGGCCTT
>NZ_JBEXZD010000124.1:0-22872 GCF_040628575.1 Streptomyces sp. NPDC006393 | reverse complement strand
GACGCCGTCTCCGAGGTGAACCGGTCACCGGTGAGCTGCATACCATCACCCGAGTCACCCGCGAAACGGATGATCACCCGGTCCAGACGCCGGACACCCTTCGCGGCTGCCGTCCCCGTCCCGGACGGCCCGATCGTTTCCACAGACATGCGTAGGTCGGCTCCTGTCGGTCCGTGACTGGTCTCGTGGCGGCACCGAACGGTGCGCGCACCTGGGCCGAGGCTAGTGACGGCCGTTAGAGGAGCACTCGCGTCCGCCGTGCGGCCCTGACCGGTCGGCCGGCCGGAGGCCGACCGCGAGGCACGGCGCGACCGCTCGGGGCCCTCACGCCCCGGGCTGGAGCCGGCCGGTGTCCGGCGCCGGATCGCCGGACACCAGCGTCAGATGCCGCCGACCGGCCACCCGCGGGCTCGGGACCGAGGCCGTCGCCGGCCCGGTCGGCGAGGCGGGCGGCGCCGGTACGGCGGACGACGGGCGCGGGGCGTGCGCGGGCAGCGGGCGCGCCCCGGCCACGGCGTCCCTGAGGGCGTCGGCGAACAGCTCGATGTCCTCGGCGGAGTTGTCGTGGTGGACGGAAGCGCGTACGGCCGTGACGACCCCGCGCCCGGGCAGGTACAGCGGCGTCTCGTGGGCGACCGTCTTCCAGACGACGATCCCGCGGTCGGCGAGGCGGCGGCGCACCAGCGCGGCCGGCACCTCCTCGTGCCGGAAGGTGACGATGCCGGACTGGACACGCCCGGGGGCGATCAGCTCGGTGCCGGACGTCTCCTCGACGGCGGCACGCAGGCCGGGAGCGAGGTCCTGGTGCGGGGGCGACGCCGCGTGCCGGGCCAGGGCCGCGTTCAGCGCGGCGGCGGCGGCGCCGTGCGGCGGCACGAGCGGCAGACCGCCGGGCGGGGCGAGGGCCTGGCGCAACCGCGGTGCCGCATAGGCGAATCCGACCGACTGCGGGCCGCGCAGAAACCTCCAGCCGTCCCCGGTGAGCAGGTGGCACCCGAAGCGGGCGACGTCCACAGGAAGCTGCCCCACGGCGTACGAGGCGTCGACGGCGTACAGGCACCGGTACGGGGCGAGGATGCGTCCCACGTCCTCGACGGAGTTGACGATGCCGCAGCAGGAGGGGACGTACGGGACGCAGACGAGCGCGACGTCGCCGCCGATGTGCTGCGCCATCCACTCCAGGTCGAGGTCCCCGTCGCGGCGCAGCGGTACGACCTCTGTCCGGCAGCCGGTGCGGTTGCGCAGGGCGAAGACGGCGCTGAGGTTGGCGGCCGACTCGTAGGGAGTCGTCCAGACACGGTCGCGCGGGCCGAGCGGGAGCCGGGACAGGACGGCGGCGAACGCGTCGGCGGCCCCGGTGCACAGCACGGTGTCACCGGGTGGCGCGCCGAGCAGGGCGGCCAGTCGCTCGTGGATCTCCCGGTGCAGGACGTCGTCGAGGCGTTCCTCCAGCTCGTACGGCCCGTACCGGTCCTCGAAGCGCGTCCATTCGGTGAGGACCTCGCGTACGGCGGCGGGCATGCGGCCAAGACCGGCCGAGTTCAGATGGACCCTTCGGTCACCGTGGGACATCGCGTTCACTTCCGGGGCCTCCCCGTCCCTGAGATGGATGAGGCAATCTATTGCCTGCGATTTGGCAATACCTTGCCATCGTGGCTCAGGAGTTGGCAACGTGAGCTCAGGCGCCGCTCGAGTGGGCGAGGCTTCGTGGGGCCCGGCGAGGCTTGCCGGCTCCGAACTCGGCTTCGCCCGGCTCCGTTTCCTAGGGATTGCCCAGCGTTGCCGGAGCACCTGAACTTCTGCCAAGTTTCGAAATCTGTGCAGCTCACAGGCGGTGCATCTAGGCAAGTCGCTTGAATGTGCAGGGCCTTTGGGGCGTGTCTCGCGGCCATATTGAGTGGAATTCAACCAATTCCCGAGTGATTCCCGAGATTTGTTTGCCAACCTTCTTGGCAAGAGGTTGCCAAGCAACGAATGCAGAATTGACACCGAGGAGCCCACCATGAACCGCATCGCCCGGATCGCCGCCGTCACCGCCGCCGTCGCCGCCACCGTGTTCTCCACCGCCACCGCCGCGGACGCGATCGGCTGGCCCACGACGACGAAGACGGTGTCCGTGGCGGACTCCATCGGCTGGCCCACCGCCCCCACCGCCCAGCCCGCCGGCGACATCGGCTGGCCCACCGCTCCCACCGCCGCCGTTGCCAACGCCCAGCCGGTCGGTGACATCGGCTGGCCCACCGCCCCCACCGCCCAGCCGGTCGGTGACATCGGCTGGCCCACCGCCCCCACCGCCCAGCCGGTCGGTGACATCGGCTGGCCCACCGCTCCCACCGCCGCCGTTGCCACCGCCCAGCCCGCCGGTGACATCGGCTGGCCGATGGTCGCCTCCGTCTGACGCCCGCCCGGGCATCAGTGCCCACCCGTGACGCCCCCGCCGGCCGCCGTGCCGCAGCGGGGGCTTCGGCGTCTCCAGGGGTGCGCACGTAGCGCACTTGGCAACCCTTCACCGCTCGAGCGGCAACGTTCCGCCCGCGTCACCTGCGACTCCATTGCCGCTCGACCGTAGCGAGATACCGCCTCAGGACGACGTTGCCACCATTCAGGCAATGTTTTGCCAAGCCGGAAAGCGCGTCGTAAGGAGCGGGTGCTGATGTCGGCCTTGTCGGTCTCTGACCTCATCGAGCAGCAGGTCCAGGAGCGTCCACACGCGATCGCGGTCCACTACCCGCAGCACGCCGACGGCCGTGGCATCCGCCTCACCTACCGGGAGCTCAGCCGCGCGGCCAACCGTCTCGCCGCCCACCTGCGGGCCCGCGGCATCGGCCGCGGCGACCGGGTGGTGACCTTGCTGCCCCCGGGCCCGGAGATGGTGACCGCGTTCCTGGGGATCGTGCGGGCCGGCGCCGCCTCCGTCCCGGTCGACCCCGCCGACCCCGCCGGACGGCGCCGGCTGATCGTGCGCGACAGCGCGGCCGCCGCGGTGCTGGCCGAGGGCGCCGCCGCCGCGGACTACGCGGACCTGGACACGCTGGTCGTCGCCCTGGACACCGAGGCCCCTGAGATCGCCCGGCGCCCCGACGCCCTGCCTGAGCACACCGCCGGCCCGGACGACGCCGTCCACGTCCGCTACGCCCCCGGCACCACCGGCACCCCCAGGGGCGTCGTCGTACCGCAGCGCGCGGTGCTGGACCTGGTGCGCTCCACCGGCCATCTGCGGCTGACCCCCGCCGACGTGGTGGCCCAGGTCGCCGGCCCGGCCCTCGAGGCGGTCACCTCCGAGGTGTGGACGACGCTCACCGCGGGGGCCCGGCTGGTCGGCCTCGGCAGGGACACCGTCACCGACCCGGGCCGCTTCCAGGACACGGTCCGCGCCCACGGCATCTCCGTGGTCTTCCTGACGACCGCGCCGGGCGTGACCACCGGCCGGCGCCTGGCCGCACCCGTGGTACCGGCCACCCCGGCCCCGGCGGCAGCGGCGTCGTCGTGGAGCACCGACGACTTCACCGGCTGGAACAGCAGCTACGACACCCTGCCGATCCCGCTGGAGGACATGCGGGAGTGGCAGGGCGCCACCCTCGACCGGATCCGCGAGCTGCCGCGCCGCCGGGTCCTGGAGATCGGTGCGGGCACGGGGCTGCTGACGGCCCACCTCGCCCGCGACGAGGAGGTCCACGAGTACTGGGCCACCGACGGCTCTCCCGCCGCCGTCGCCGCGCTCACCGCGCGGGTGGAGGCCGACCCGGTCCTGAAGGACAAGGTCCGGCTCGACTGCCGGGGCGCCCAGGACACCGACGGACTGCCCGCCGGCCACTTCGACACGATCGTCGTCAACTCGGTGGCCCGGTCCTTCCCGAGCCTCGCCCACCTGCGCACCGTCGTCGAGCGGGCCCTGCCGCTGCTCGCCCCGGGCGGCTCGCTGCTCCTCGGCGACCTGCGCAACCTCGACCTGGCCCGCTGCTTTCGCACCGGCACCGCGCTGGCCCGGCCGGGCGCCGTCCAGGGCGACCGGGTGTCGCTGCTGAGGACCATCGACCAGCAGGTCGCCACGGAGACCGAACTGCTGCTGTCCCCCGCCCTGTTCGCCGCACTCGCCCGGGACCTGCCCGCCGTGCGCGCGGTCGACGTCCGCGTCAAGCGGGGCCTGCACCACAACGAGCTCACCCGCTACCGCTACGAGGCGGTGCTGTCCACGGCCGAACCGGTCGCCGACCTCGCCACCGCGCCCATCGCCTGCTGGGGCCGGGACATCTCCAGCGCCGCCGAGGCCGTACACCGGCTGACGGCGGCGCGTCCCGCCGTGCTGCGCCTGAGCGGGGTGCCCAACCGCCGGGTGCACGACGAGTACACGGCCATGCAGTCCCTCTTCGACCCCCGCGAGAGCCTCGACCTGGCACCGCAGGACGCGCCCGCCCCCGACCCGGAGGTGCTCTGCGAGGCCGCCGAGCGCCTGGGCTACCGGGCCCTGCCCACCTGGGGCGAGAGCCCGGACCTCCTCGACATCGTCCTCCTCGACCCCGAGCAGGTCCCTGCGGGCGCGCTGACCGGCGTGTACGCGGCACCCCGCGTCGAGCCCGCGAACTGCGCCAACACCCCGACCGCCGCCGGCCGCCCCGGCGCCCGGCCCGGCACCCAGCCCGGCACGCCGATCCAGGAGATCGTCCGTGACCTGTTCGCCGAGGCGCTGGGCCTGCCTCGGCACGAGGTGCACGCCGAGTCCGACTTCTTCCGCATCGGCGGCCACGCGCCGGCCGCCGGCCGGCTGCTGTCCAGGGTCCGTGAGGTGCTGGGCGTCGACCCGGGCAGCCGGGCGCTGCACGAGGCGCCGACCCCGGCCGCGTTCGCCGCGCTCGTCGGCGACGCCCCCGCCACCGTGACCGGGCCGGGCGTCACGGCCGAAGACAGCTCGCAGTTCTCGGTGCGGCTGCGCGGCCCGCTGGACACCCGCGCCCTGGACGCGGCCCTGGAGGACCTCGGCCACCGCCATCCGTCGCTGCGCAACTCCCGGCTCGGCTCGGCAGGCACCGGGCTGCGCGCGCTGGCCGCCGACGACCACCTGCTGCGTCTGGCCCTGCCCGCCGACTCGGTCGACCTGTGGTCCCAGCTGCCGCTGGCCTCCGAACTCGCCCGCGCCTACGGAGCGCGGGCCACCGGGAACGCCCCGCACCGCTCCCCCGCCGGGCTGGACGCGGCGCCCCGCGCGGTCCTCGGCGACCTGCCGCCCACCCCGCTGCCGGGCAGCGTGCCGCAGACCGGCCACGCCTCCTACGGCACCCTGGAGACCGAGCTGGACGCGGAACTGCACGCGCGGCTCACCCGGTTCGCCGCCGGACACGGCACCACCCTGTTCATGGTGGTGCACGCCGCGCTCGCCGCCCTGCTGACCCGGCTCGGCGCGGCCGGCCGGGTCACCGTGGCCGCCCCCGTCCCGGCCCGGGACACCGCCTCGCTGCGCGAGGCCGTCGGCCCGCACGGACGGGTGCTGGCCCTGACCGTGGACACCTCCGGCGACCCGGCCTTCACCGAGCTGCTGCACCGGGTCCGCGAGCGGGACCTGGCCGCCTACCGGGACGGTGCGGCGCCGCTGGCGGCGCTGCCCGGCGGGATCGCGCTGACCGTGCTCCAGGAGTGCGCGGGCCGGTTCGAGGCGGCCGGGCTGTCCGTGCGGGCCGAGCACTGCGTGCCGCCGCTCCCGGCCGCGGACCTGGGACTGACGCTGACGGAACGGCAGAGCCCCGCGGGCGCCCCGGCCGGTCTCACCCTCACCTGCGCCTTCCGCCACGAGACGGTCGGCGAGACGGCCGCCGCGTCTTTGACCGGTCAGCTCACCCACGTACTGCGGTCGGCCCTCGAAGCGCCCGCCGCTGCGATCAGCCGGCTGCGGCTGCTGCCCGGACCGGCCGCCGGGAGCGGGGTGTGGGCGGGTGCGGACGTGCCGCCCCCGGCGCGGGACGTGGCCTCGCTGTTCGCGGCGCAGGTCGCCCGGAACCCCGGGGCGCTCGCACTGACCGGCCTGGACTACGTCGAACTCGACACCCGCTCCGACCTGTTGGCACACGCCCTCATCGAGCACCGGGCCGGTCCCGGAACCTGCGTGCTCACCGCGCTGTCCTCACCGGCCGGGTTCGCGGTGGCCGCGATCGCCGTGGCGAAGACGGGAGCCGCGCTGCTGCCGGTCGACCCGTCGCTGGACCTCGCCGAGTCGCTGCGCCCCGCGGTGCTGCTGCTCGACGAGACCGCGGACCTGCTGCTGCCCGCCGTGCCCGGCGCGGCCCGCCTGGTCCGCGAGGAGGCAGCGGACCGACTGCCGCCCGCCGGGCACTGGCCGGTGGAGGAGACCGACCGGACCCGTCCGCTGCGCCCCGGCGATCCGCTCCTGCTGCTGCCCGGCGAGGACGGCACCGTGGCGGTGGGCGCCGAGGCCGTCGCCGCGGCGACGCTGGCCGCACCGGCCGACGCGGCCTGGCTGGTGCGCGGCTACCCGGACGGAGACGCCACGATCGGGTTGCTGAGCGCGCTGGTCTGCGGCGCCCGCGTACATGTCCCGGACGGCTCGCTCGGCCAGGACGTGCCGCACGAGGTGCTGGGCTGGCTGCGCCGGCAGGGTGCCCGGATGGTGCTGGGCGGCGCCGACGACGTGCTGAGCGCGCTGGTGTCGCTGGCCCGGACCGAGGGCGCCGGGCTGACCGTGAGCGGTGGCTGGGCCGAGGGCAGGCTCGTCGTCGAGCAGGTGCCCGGCGCCCCGGCCCGGCCCGCTCCCGGCTACCGCGCCTACCTCCTCGACCCGCTGCTGCGCCCGGTGGGCCCGGGCGAGACCGGATCCCTGTACATCGCGGGCGCCGGTGTGGCCCAGGGCTACACCGGGGCGCCCGGGGCGAGCGCGGAGCGGTTCCTGCCCGACCCGTTCGGCGGCTTCGGCGGCCCGGACGGCACCACCGCCCGCATGTGGCGCACCGGCCGCGCCGCCCGCCTGGACGAGGAGGGCAACCTGCGGGTGCTGGACGGCCCGGCGTACGACGACCCGTTCGCCCACGAGTCGGCCACCTTCGTGGTGCTGGCCGACCAGGCCGGCCACCGCGCCCTGTGGCCCGCGACGGCCACCGTCCCCGAGGGCTGGTACGAGACCCACGCCGAGGACCTGTACGAGCTGTGCCTCGACCACATCGACGATCCCATCGACGACCACCTCGGGGGCCTCTTCTAGAGACACCCCCTGGGCCGGTGGCCGGACCGCGCGGGCCGTCGGCGACCCGGCGACCCGCACGGTCCGGCCACCACGTCTCACACCCCGGACGCTGCCGAGCCCCGCTCCACGGCCGACTCGGCCAGGGACTCGGCGAGGATGCGCCAGATCTCCGCGGCCAGGTCGATGTTGGCGTCGGCCTGCGCCTGCTCGGCGAGGGCCCGCAGCCCCTGCACGCCGCTGTCGTCACCGGAGCGGATGCGCAGCTGATGGCGCAGGATGTCCAGCCGTACCCGGTCCCGGTAGGTCATCCTGGGCTCCACCTCGGCGAGTTCGCCGAGCAGGACGCGGGCGTCGTCGTACCGGGAGGTGAGGAAGGCGAGGTCGGCCTTGAGCGCGGTCAGTTCCTGGCGCAGCCCGGGGGTGCCGACGAACGCGAGCGCTGATTCGGCGGCCGTGACGCACCGCTCGGCGGCCTCGGGGTCCGGCGGCAGCTTCTGGAGATGCAGCCGGCCGGCCGCGAGCCGCAGCCGCAGCCACAGCACGAGGTCCTCATCGCTGCCGAACTTCTCCAGCGCCTCCTCGAGGTAGGCCTGCGCGGCGGCCTGGTCACCCTGCCGCAGGCGCACCGCCGCGGCGGTCCACATCGCCTCCGCCCACAACGCGTCGGACCGGCCCGCGACCAGCTCCACCAGCTCGTCGGCGTGGGCCCGCGCGTCCGGCATCCGGCCCGCCTCGGCCTCCACGGAGACCAGGGCCAGCAGTACCGCGGCCCGGTCCTCCACCTCCAGGTCGTCCTCGCGGGCGAGGTGGTGGGCCGTCATCGCGGCGTCGAGGGCGGCGGTGATCTCACCCAGCGAGCGCAGGCAGCGGGCGAGCCGGGTCAGCCCGCGCACCCGCAGCGCGACCAGGCCGACCGCGTCACCGAGCTGTACCAGCTCCTCCAGGTCGTCCCGCTCGCCGGCGTGGTCGCCCTGGACCCGCCGCTGCCGGGCCAGTTGCCACAGCGCCTGCCAGCGCAGCACCGGCGCCTCGTGCCCCTCGGCCGCCAGGGCCTCGCGGAGTGTCTCCATCGCCGCGTCGGAGCCGGTGGAGGCGACCAGCGTCAGCGCGTGGGCGAGCGAACCGCCGGCGGGCTCCTCGAAGTCCGCGGGCTCCAGACCGAGCCGTTCGGCGAGGTAGGCGACGGCCCGCTCGGTGGGCTGGCGTGCGCCGGACTCCAGCCGGGAGAGGTACCCGGTGGACATGCCGTCACCGGCCAGCGCCGTCTGGGACAGCCCGCGGGCCTGTCGCAGTTTGCGGAGACGACGGCCGAAGGCGGGCTGATGCGGCATGTGACCATTCCCTGGGACGGACGGGTGGGGGGTGGCGGCGGGGCGGGACGGGCGAGCCACCGGCCCGGAGGCCACCGCGATGCGCAACGAGCCTAGGGGGCCGGGCAAGTGCCGGGCAATGTTTTGCCAGGTGCCGTGCCCTGGACCTCGTGCGAACCTCACGGAGCTCTCTTGCGTTCCTCAAGCGGTCCTTTACCGGATTCGGGGAGCATCTCAAGCGCCAGTGGCGGTGCCTGCGCACCGGCCTCCTCGATCACGGGAGCTGTTGTCGTTCGCGTCCAGGGGAGTCGTTCATGAAGCACTCGGTTCCTGCCCGCCGCGCTGCCCGTGAGGGCCACGCCGGCCGACCGGGACCGATGCGCGGCACGTCGTCCGACGACGACATCGGCTGGCCCAAGAGATGATCTCGCCCACCGCTGTGCCGGGCAGGACGGCGCCGGCCAGGACACGACCGGACAGGACAGGCAGAGCCTGACAAGACGGGCCCGACAAGACGGGCCTGAGACGACGGCCCGACAAGACGGGCCTGAGACGACGGCCCGGACAGGCAAGCCCGGACAGGCAAGCCCGGACACGACGGCCCGGACGGGCAGGCAAGACCGGCCAGGCAGGGGATCGGACAGGCAGGGGATCGGACAGGCGAGACCGGCCAGACAGGGGACCGGACAGGGCACCCGATGGACGCAGGCGCGGCGTGCTTCGGTGCCGGGCGGCCGACGCGCTCGCCCTGTGCGAGGCCCCCGCCAGGCTCCGGGCCCGCCCGGCACGTCGTGGGCGCCGCCCGCCATGACCAGGGCCGGGCGCATCCCGAGCCCCGTGCCCGCCCGAGCCCCGTGCCCGCCCGTGCCGCCCGTGCCCGTTCGCAGGCGAGGGCACCGGCTGCCCTTCGGGGCCGGTCAGCTCGCCGTCGTACCCGGCACGAGCATGTCGTGGCAGTGCGCGACCCGGCCCGCGGCGTCGAAGCGGAGTTCGGAGACCAGCGACCAGGTCCCCCGTCCGGCGCGCGCGGTCGCCCGCAGCACGACGACGTCACCGTCGGCGAGGACGCTCTCGGCCGTCAGCTCCAGCCCGTCGGGCAGCGCCCGGCCGCCCGGGCCGGCGTCGGCCGCCCAGTGGCGGGTGAGCTCGTTGACCTCGCCCCGGTTGCCCGCCGCGACCAGTGCGAGAACGAGTTCCTTGTTGCGCTCCCGCAGGCAGCGAGCGGTGAGGAGTTCGTGCAGCGCCCCGCTGAGGGGCTCGGTCAACGTGGGCATCATGACGAGAGGCCCTTCCTCGTGGTCCGTCATCCCGTAGAGCTGTCCCGGACACCATGACCGTCCGCGCTGGAGAGGTGGTGGAGGGCGAGTGAATCCCGACGGGGTCAGAGGCGACAGGAACCACCGCCGTTCCCACCGTTTCCGGAACTGCTTTCGGCCGTGTTTCCCGGCGCATGTCGCCGTGGGCGGGATCACCGCGGCCGAGCCGGGCCGCGGTCGCCGTGTTCCGGCACGGCTCCACCGCTTTTTTAGGGGGTGCGCTCAGGCTGGTCGGGGTCAGGGGTGGACCACCGCGGCGGGGCGACCATGACGTTGTGCGCCCTCCTGGACGAGCGCGGCTTCGTGTCCTCATCGGGGCGGGGCGCCGGCCCATTCCCGGACGTCGTGGTCCTCGGCGGACTTCCCCATGAACCGACGACGTGCAAAGGATGAGGTCAGCGATGGCTTGGGACAAGAAGTTCGAGGAACTCCTGCGTGAATACCTGCCGTTCCTCGGCGCGGACGAACCGCTGGAGGCCGACACGGACCTCAGGGTCTCGGGCCTGGACTCGCTGGGCGCGGTGGAGCTGCTGGGCTCGTTGGAGAGCGCCTACGGCATCCGCTTCGTGGACGAGGCCCTCTCCCTGGACACCTTCGCCACGCCGGCGGTCCTGTGGGACACGGTGGCCCGGCTGCGGACGGCCGCCTGAGTCCCGTACGGAAGCCCGCGGACCGCCGAAGCCGCCGTCCCGGACGGACACCGGCTTCGGCGGTCCGCGGGCGCGGCGGCGTACGTCACGCCGCGAACAGGTCGTACGTCGAGGTGTGGCGCGGCCCGGCCAGCACGTCCAGCAGCGGATCCACGGCCAGCATGGCCTGGTGCATGCGCTGCAACTGCGGGGAGGGCTCCACGCCCAGATTGTCGATGAGCCGCATGCGCAGTCTGCGGTAGACCTCCAGCGCGGTGGCCTGTCGGCCCGACCGGTACATCGCCAGCATGAGCTGGGAGTGCAGCCCCTCGTGGTGCGGATGGCGGGCGGTCAGCTCGGTCAGCTCGGCGATCAGCTCCGAGTGGCGGCCGAGCCGCAGATCGGCGTCGATGCGCCGCTCCACGGTGACCAGCCGGCTCTCCTGCAAGCGCATCACCTCGATCTCCAGGACCGGCCCGAGTTTCACGTCGACCAGCGGCGCACCGGTCCACAGGTCGAGTGCCTCGCCGAAACGCGCCGCGGACACCTCGTTGTCGCCCGCCTCGAATGCGGCCTGGCCCTGCCGGACCAGCTCCTCGTACCGGTTCACGTCGACGCAGCTCTTGTCGATCTGGAGCAGGTATCCGCCGTGCCGCGTGGCGAGAATGTCCTTCGCTCCTGTCGGCGCGCCCGGGCCCATGGCCGTACCGAGCCGTCTGCGCAATTGGAGTATGTATGTCTGAAGGGTCGTCAGCGCGCTCGCCGGAGGCTCGGTCCCCCAGAGTTCCTCCATGAGCGTGGGGACGGGCATGACCCGTCCCGGATAGAGCGCCAGCAGGGACAGAATCTGTCGCGGCTTGCCGGCCGTCGGAACGATCGATCCCCCGTTGACCTCGGCACTCAACGGACCCAGAACCTGAATCTTCATGGGTGGCCTCCCCACCTCGTCGAGTTCCTTGTCCAGTTCCTGTTGCTGGCCGGAAATCTCCGCCACTACGCACGCTAGCCGTGTCCATGCCCCTCAAGCGATTTCCTGTAGCGGTCCTCCAGCAGTGCTCCAATTCGCGGTTGTGCGAAGCCCGCACGGCACTCCGGAAAACATGTGTCAACGCTGGAAATGAGCTCTCGATTTCGCTCCGGATTCCATAACACGAGGGGGCTTTCGGACCGCGGGGACGGGGACCGGGCCGGGCCTGTCCGGCGGATGACGGCACAGACGCGGGGCTCACCCGAGTCGACCGGCGCCCTCGCTCAGCTGTGCCTCGATCCGCGGGACGGACCCTGGCACCGCGGTGCGCCCACGGGCTCGGGCAGGGCGATGGTGTGCGGTGCGGCCCGGTCCCAGGGGAATCCGTGGTGCAGCTCCAGGTACGAGGCGGAGCGTTCGTCCGCGGGCACGGCCACCGCGGCCAGCACGTCGGGCACCGGCTCCAGTTCCAGGAACCGCCAGCGCCCGGCCAGGTCGTCGGCGGGCGGCCGGAAGGCGAGCACCCCCCGGTCGTCGTCCAGGGAGAAGGAGAACTCGTCGAAGGGCAGCCCGAGTCCCAGCCCACGCGCCTTGGAGTACGCCTCCTTCAGGGTCCAGAGCCTGAGCACCCGGCGGTCGCGCTGCCGTCCCGGGGGCGCACCGGTCACCCATCGCTGCTCCTCGGGGGTGAAGGTGGTCAGGATGGTCTCCAGGGCCCGCGGCTCCCGCTCCAGGCCCTCGACGTCGACTCCGATGCGCTGCCTGCGGACGACTCCGAGCAGGCTGTAGCCGCCCGCGTGGGAGAGGTTGAAGTCGAGGTGGTCGCCGCCTCGCGGCAGGCCGCCGGGCATCGGCTGGAGGAAGGGCCGCCCGCGCGAGGAGCGCCAGATGACCAGCTCGGCCTCGGCGAGGCCGGCCTCCAGCGCCAGTGCCCGGCGGACCAGGGTGTGGGCGACGAGGTACTGCCGGCGGTCGCGCTCGAAGAGGAACCGGGCCGCGGTCTTGTGTTCACGTTCGTCCAGCCAGTGCGACGCCAGGACCCCGGCGATGGCGGGCGGGAGGGCGTCGTTGGGGCACAGCCACAGCTTCACCGGGGCCACCGCCTCGTGGTGCGGTGCGGGCCCGGCGCTGAGGGACTCCGGTGCGGGGATGGTCATGATGTCGTCTCGTCCGTCTCGGTTCGCCGTCCTCCTGCGGAGGGCGCGACGGCGCGCGGTCGGGTGCCGCAGGGGCCGGATCCGACGGGAGGCCGCCGGTGCGTCACGAGCGGTCCCCCGTTCCTGTGCACGGGCGGGGCCTTCCTTCAGGCGGAACGGCCCGCCAGGAGTGCGGCGGCCTCGTCGACGCCGATCCGGTCGCCGCGCACCGCGTTGAGGAGCGCGACCATCTCGTCCCGGGACAGCGGGGGGCGCGTCACGGCAGCGGCAGTCGCCGGCTCCCGCCCCGCTTCCGCTCCCTCTCCGGCTCCCGTCGCCCCTCCTGCTTCTGCTGCTTCTGCTGCTCCTGCCCCGGCCGGTGCGCCGCCGGCGTCCGGCGCCGCGCAGGTCACCGCGCCCCGGGTGCGGGAGGTGATGTAGGAGGCCATGGCCGCGAGGCTGGGATGCTCGTGGACGGTGACGGGGCGTTCGCTCAGGCCGTAGGCCCGGTTGACGCCGGCGACGAAGTCCGCGGCCAGGATGGAGTCGATGCCCAGCTCGGCGAAGGCGGTACCACCGTCGATCTCCCAGGGGTCGCAGTGCAGGATCTGCGCCAACTGCCGGCGCAGCACCTTCAGCACCGCGGCCGAGGCACCCACGTCCTGGGTGACGGGGACCTCGTCGGTGCCATGGCGGACGGCTGCCAGACGGCGGGCGAGAAGGGCCGGCGTGGGGTGCTCGTAGAGGGCCGCGCCGGCGATCCGGACACCGAAGTGTTCGGCGACGGCGTCGACGAACTCGACGGTGAGCAGGGAGTCCAGGCCGAGGACGGAGAAGGGCTGTTCGGGGTCGATTCGGTCGGGGTCGGCGTCCACGACACCGGCCAGCACGGCCGTGAGCTCGGCGAGGATGTCTCCGTGGGCGCCGGAAGGTGCCGTCGGCTCACTGGTCATGGGGGATGCCTCCAAGGATCGGCCCCTCGCGCCGGAGGGTCAGTGGGTCGGTGCCAGGGGTCCGGGTCCGGCGTGCGCGGCTCGGGCAGCGCGGGCCGGCGCCGTCGGGCCCGGTGCGGTCTCGGGCGCGGCCATCAGGATCGAGTGCTGGAGCCGGCGCAGCCGCGGTGACGGTTCCAGGCCTCGGTCGCGCCCGAGGGTGGTGCGCAGTTGCAGGTAGGCGTCGAGCGCCTCACCGCGACGCCCCGAGCGGTGCAGGGCGATCATGAACTGGGCGTGCAGGTTCTCATGAGCCGGATAACGACTCGTCAGCACCGTGAGCTCGGCGAGCACTTCGCGGTGCCGGCCGAGTCGCAGGTCCGCCTCGATGCGCTGGTCGAGTGCGCACAGCCGGCTCTCGTCGAGGCGCTTGGCCTCCATGGTGAGCTGGACCCCGGTCTGCACGTCCGCGAAGGCGGATCCCGTCCACAGGTCCAGGGCTGCGGCAAGGGTGCGGGAGGCACCCGCGAAGTCACCGGCGTCCATGGCCCGGTAGCCCAGTCCCGCCAGCCGCTCGAACTCCTGGACGTCACTGGTGCCGCCGCCGGAGGAGAGCAGGTATCCGCCCGGCAGGGTGAGCAGCACCTCCTTGGCGGTACGGCGCTCCGGCGACGCGGCGTCGAGCCGCTGTCCGTCGGACCGCTGCCCGTCGGATCGCTGCCCGGTGCCGTGAGCCAGCGCCGCCGCGATGAGTTCGCGCAGTTGCAGCACATAGGTCTGCAAGGTGGTGCGCGCGCTGCGCGGCGGCCGGTCCGACCACAGTTCCTCGATGAGCGAGGCGGCCGGCACCACCCGGTCCGCGTGCAGCGCCAGCAGTGCCAGAACCTGGCGTGGCTTCGGCGCCGTCGGGGCGACGGACACCCCGTTCTCCCTCACGTCCAGTGCGCCTAGTACGTCGATGTCCACGCCGTCTCCCCTGGTCCACGTGCGCTGCCGGCACCCCACGATTTAAAAACAGCACGAACGGTATGTCAATACCGGACTGCTCGTCCTGTTTTCAAACATCCTTCAAGCGGCAGTACAGCAGGCCTCGAAGACGTCCCCCGCCACCTGCAAGTTACCAACGAGCACGCAAACTTGACGCGGGGTCACGCGGTCGCCGCGAGGCTCGCACGTACCCCGCAGAAGGGGAGTCTTCGCCCAATTCTCCCTACAGAACAGACCGTGATCGCTGTCACTCCTCCAACAAACAGACCGTCAAGTCTTGTTCATCCGTGCACAACCCGAAGAGATGGCCACTCCCTCACCGCCAGCCGCGCGGTCCCTGGTGACCCACCGGCCTCCGCCACCAGCCCGGGCCGCCCACCGGCCGCCGCCGTGCGTCCGCGTCCTCGTCCGTCGGCCGGCCGCGCAGGGCCAGCAGTACGACGGTCAGTGCCGCCAGTTCCTCCTCGGTCGCCGAACCGCGCTCGACGCGCAGAGCCGGTCTCCTCCGGTCCGTGTCACCCATGCCGCCTCCTCTGTGCGGCCACCGTCGGCCATGGCGCTCGAGAAGAACTCTCGGCCCGCCGGAGGCGCGCTCCGGCGACGCGACCGGCCAGGTGCCGCCGGCCAGGGGCCGCCAGGCCAGGTGCCGGCGATCGGGTGCCAGGCCAGGTGCCGGCGATCAGGTGCCGGCGATCAGGTGCTGCGCGCCCGCACCGCCCGCAGGGCCCGGGACAACGCCTCCGCGCTCTGCGCGGCACCGCCCACCCCGGTCATGACCACGGCCGGGGCCTCTCCGGTCCGTTCGGCCGTGCGACGGGCGATCTCGTGGGCGACCCGGCCGGCCGGACCGACACCGCACAGGGTCACCCGCCGCCCCGGGCCGAGCAGTTCCCACAGGGCGTCGTACGGCACCTGCCGGCCCGCCACGCTGAGCGACACGATGCGCTCCGGCCCCTCGTGGTCGCGCATGAGGGTGTCGTACGCACCGGGCGTGACACCGGGGACGGTGACCAGGCACACCACGTCCGCCTCGGGGTCCCCGGCCCGCAGCACCGCCAGCGCGAGCCCGGTGCCGCCCGGCTCGGGCGGTGCCATGCGCGGCACTTCGGAAGTGCTCAGCAACCGCAGGGCGTCGCCGACGGTGAACCCCTCGTCCGGGTGCTCGGGCAGACTGCGCAGCAGGTGCAGGCACTGCGAGAGGGTGCCGGAAGCGTCGGTGTCGGTGAACCTGGCCCGGTCGTACAGCGCGGTCAGCACGAGGGCGCCGTCGGCGTCGTAGTGCGCGACGAGCGTGACGGGCAGGGTGGTGTCGCCCCCGGCGCTCTGCGGTACGCCCACCCGGATGCCCTGCGCCGCCAGTTCGGCCCGCAGGTTCTCCGGCAGTTCGGGGTGGCTGTCGAAGCGGACGGTGGTCCCGGTCAGCTCGGAGCCGGGGGCGCGCCCGCTCCACTCCCGGACCCGGTCGCCGCTGACCCAGGTGTAGGGGTCGAGGTCGAGCGCCGCGTCCCGCACCCGCAGCAGCAGGTCCGCCAGCGGTGCGGCGGGGTCCACGGTGACGCTGATCGGCAGCGCGTCGCCGAGCAGTCCGGGGATGTCGGCGGCGGCCCGCAGCGACATGTCCCGTCCGGACAGGTGCACGCCGAAGGCCACCGGCAGCGCGCCCTCCATCCCGGCCGCCCTGTACAGCAACAGGGCCCAGACCACGTGCAGGGCGCTGCTCTCGCCCGCGCCGCGGCCCGCGGCCCAGGAGCGCAGCCGGTCGGTCTGGAGCGGCCTGAGGCGGCGCTGGATCCGGCCCGGCCCCTCGGTGTGCCGCGGTGTCCCGCCGGGGCGGCCCGGGCTGACGGCGGCGCCGGCGGGCGGTGCGGCCGCCGCCCAGAACTCCCGGGCCGCGGCCTCGTCCTGGCGGGTCAGCCACTGGGCGTGATCCCGGATGTCGGGCCGCCGGTCCCCACCGGGCAGCACGCCGCCGGCGAGGTAGGAGCGGTAGAACTGCCGCACCAGCAGACGCGCCCCGCGCTCGTCGAGCAGGGCCCGGTGGTACGTCACCAGCAGGCGGGTAGGCGACCGCCCGGCGCCGGTGGTGTCCGGCGGCCCGTCGAGCAGGGACACCCGCAGCAGGCCCGGCCGGTACAGCTCGAAGCCGCGGGCCCGGTCCTGCCGGAGCAGTTCGCTCCAGCCGACGTCGGCGTGCACATGGCGTACGACCTCCACGACCGCGCGGTCGTGGAGCACCATGCGGGCGGCGCCGGTCCAGTCGAAGGACGCGCGCAGCACCGCCTCCCGCTCGGCGACGGACTGCCAGGCGCTGATGAACCGGCCGAGGTCCAACGGCCCCGTCCAGTCCCAGAAGAGCTGCTCCACGTACCGGCCGGGGCCGCCCTGAGCGCCGACCGCCGCCGCGAGCAGCTCCCGCTGGTGCCCGGTGACGGCGATCGTGCCAGCCGCGAGCGGCGCCAGCAGGTCGGCCAGCAGGTCGGCCAGCAGGTCGTCGGTGAGCGGCCCGCCGGGCTCGGCCGGACCGCAGGGGGTGAGCCGCAGGAGATGTCTGCCGGGGCGTCCGTCGCCCGGTACGCCGTCCGACACGTCGCTCGGCACGTCGCCCGTCACCTCGTCCAGTTCGACGGCGTACGCCCGATGGCGCTCGGCGACGCGGGCGGCGACCGCCTCGGCCTCGGCGCGGGCGGGTCCGCACAGCTCGAAGACGAGCGGTGCCCAGGCCTGGGTGCCGAGCGGCTGGTGCACCACGGCGAGGACCGCGCCCGCGTGCGAGTGATGACTCCTCATCCGCTCCCCGGGGTGCCGGACACGTCTGCCGCAGCAGCCGTCTCCGGCACCCCGACCTCCTTTTCCAATCGTTTCTGCTCGGCGCGTCCGGCCCCGGCCCGGCAGCCCCGCCCGACGCGCGCGCTCACCGCTGCGCGGGGCCCCGCCGCCCCGGAAAGCCGATGACCCGGGTGTCGTGCGGCGGATCCGGCGAGGGCGGCCCCACCGGTCGGTCCGCGGGTGACGCGGCCCGTGTCCCGCCCGGCGCCGCCGGCGCGGCGTCCTGCCGGTGCGCCTCGCTCACCAGGAAGCGCCCCTCGACGAGATGGGTGGCGAAGGCCCACTCCCCGGCCGTGTCCCCGCCGAGCCGTGCGGTTCCCGCCGCGTCCCATCCGAAGCCGACCGCCGAGAACCGGCGCCGCATGCCGTGCCCGAGCGCCTTGGTGTACGCCTCCTTCAGCGTCCACAGGCGCAGGAACCGTTCGGCGCGCTCCTCCTCGGGCAGGGCCGTGAGCAGTTCGGCCTCTTCGGGGGTGCACACGTGGTCGCGCAGCCGCTCGAAGGAGATCCTGCGCCCGGCGGGCTCGGCGTCCACGCCGACCGGCCCGGCACGGCTGACCCCGACCGCGATCAGCTCGTCGGTGTGGGTGAGGCTCACCCGCAGATCCCCGCCGAGTCCGCGCAGCACGGGCCGCCCGCCCGGCAGATAGGCGAGGTCGAGCCGGTCGGCGGGGACCTGGAGGGCCGCGGCGGCCGTGTGCTTGAGCACCACCCGGGAGACGGCGAGGCTCAGCCGGCCGGCCGGGGCCGGATGCTGCCGGTAGCGGGGCCAGTCGCGGCCGAGCAGCACCCGCAGCCGGGGATCGAGCAGGGCCGGTGTCAGCCACTGCCCCCAGGTGGTGTGCACCACCGCCCGGCCGGTCCGCTCGATCCGCTCCTGGACCTCCTCCCACGGCCCGTCCGGCCCGGGAACATGGCACGGCGCGGGGAACGGCACCGACGGTGCGCGGCCGTGCGTCGCGCCGGTTGCGCTCACCACAGCAGCCTCGTCGCATACAGGTCGCAGTCCACACCGTTCGCCGCGCGCCGGGCCAGTTCGTCCCACACGGCCGGCTGCGGGTCGGGCATGCCGTCGGGCAGCGCCGGCCCGAGCCGCCGGGCGATGCGTCCGAGCGCCAGCAGCGCCCACCAGGCTTCGCCGAGGAAGGCCGGCCGCGCCCCGGCCTCCCTTTCCCGCTCCCGCACGCCGAGCGCCGCGGCGGCCAGCACCAGCAGGGCCCGACGATCCGCCAGGGCACGCGCCGCCGGGTCGGCGGGGTCGTGCACGGCGGTGGCCGCGCAGGCGACCCGCAGCGCCCGGTGCTCGATGACCAGTCTGCGGCCGACACGGGCGAGGGCCGCGGTGCCGGGTTCGTCGGCACCGGCAGGCCGTCCGGCGGCACCGCCCACGTCCGGTGTGCCGGTGACCGGGGCCCTCGGTGCGTCGGTGACCGGGGCTCCCGGTGTGCCGGTGACCGAGGCCCCCGGTGCGTCGGTGCCCGGTGCCACGGCGGAATCCGCCCCGGTGATCCGGAACAGCGCCGCAAGCCCCGTATCGTCGTCCGGCCGGTGGCCGCCCGTTCCGTCGAGCCCGCGCACGAGGCGGGCCTGGGCGGCGCCGGCGGCCGTCCAGTCGACCCTGGCGAACGCCCGGTCCCGGAGGATCTTGGCCAGCGTGCGCCGTTCGGGGGTGTCGCCGTCGAAGCCGCACTCGTTCAGCACCAGTTCGAGATCACCCAGCAGCTCACCGACCAGCTGGGGCACGAGGTATCCCACGACGGCGGCGAGCGACTCCCCGGGCCGCTGGTGCGCGCCGGCGTTGTCCGTCGTACCCAGGCCTTCCGTGCCGGCGCCGTCCGTGCCCTGCCCGGAATCCGTGCCCTGCCCGGTCGCGCCCGGCCCCGGGCCGGGGCAGAACCGCAGGGCCGCCGCCGTCAGGCACTCGCAGGCCAGCAGGTCCGCGAAGACCGAGGCCAGGACCGGCCGCCACTGCCCGGCACCGGGTTCGCACCTGCTGAGGCCGTCCACGATGCGGGCCACACCGCGCAGGACGCCACCGGCCGACGCGAGCAGCGCCGCCGGCCCGAGCAGCGCGGCGGCCGGGTGCGGCACCGGTGCGCCCAGCAGCGGACGGATGCTCCAGGCATGGGCGAGGGCGAGGTCCCGGCGGAAGAGCGGGCGCAGGGCGCGGGCGAGTTGATCGACGGCCGGCCATGCCTCCCCGGCACCGGGCAGACCGGCGGGCGGGGCGGGCAGCCTGTCGTGCCCCGCGGCCCACAGGGCGGACCGGCCGTAGGGGTTGCCGGGGTTCCGGGGGTCGCCGAGCTGCGCTTCGAGGCGCGCCGCGTACCGGGCGGCGCCGACCGGTTCACCCACGGAGCCGGGAAGGGGCCGGGTCGTCGGGGGCCGCCCGGCGTGCCGGACCGGCCGGGTCAGGGCCATCGCCGATCTCCTCGTCGTCGTGGTGGTCGCCGTACGGTCGTTCTCGGGCTCATCGCAGTCGGCGTACGGCGTTCTCGGCGTGCCACCGCGCCAGGTTGAGGGCCTCCGTGCTCGACCGGCCCAGCCACTCGCGCACGTACCGGCGGGCGTCCACGGGACGGGCTCCCCCGCCCAGGACGGCCTCCACCGTGCTCTCCCGGAGCATGACCTGATGGGCGGAGACGACCCGTACCCCGGTCTCGTCGGGCTCCAGGTACCACTCCCCGTAGTGCGCGGCGGCGGGATCGGGCGGCACGGTCTCCTTGTGGACGATCCGCCCGGCGGCCGGGAAGCACAGCCGTACGGCCTCCGACACCAGCGTCCGTCCCGTCTCCGGGTCACAGGTGTGCAGGACCGTCGCCTGCACACCCGGCCGGTCCTCGGTGACCTCGGCCCACTCCACGTCGGGAAGCAGTTCGACCCAGTCCTCGATGCGGTAGAGGAAGTCGTAGACGATCTCCGGGGAGCCGCAGACGTACACGCTGTCCTCGAAGGACAGCAGCAGCTCGTCCAGTCGGTCCCAGCGCTCGGCGGCCTCGCGCAGCGCGACCAGCTCGGTGCGCACATCGGTCCCGAGCGCCTCGGGCGTCTCGAACGGCCCGGCCGGGCGCTCATGCCGCAGGGTCAGCAGGCACCGGTCGGCGCCGTCGGGTTCCACGTCCCAGAAGCCGGACGTCGGCACACCGGGCAGGAGGACGTCGTGCAGTTCGAACTCGACCCGGCGCTCCCGCGGCCGCAGCGTTCGGTGGGCGAGCGTGGCGCACACCTGGCCGTGGCGCAGGTGCCACAGCCGCAGGTTCTCCCGGGCGCCGTCGAAGTCGACGCGTTCGACATGGACGAAGGGAGCGAGCAGGACCGGCCAGCGGGGGGCGTCGGCGAGCAGACCGTAGACGACACCGGCGGGCGCCGCGACCGGGACGGTGTGCTGGGCGGAGTGCACTCGCAGCGACGACATGCGCGACCCCCTCCTCCAGGTGTGATCAACGCTGCACGGCCGGGGCTGAGCGGTGCTCGACTCCTGGTGGAGGAGGCACAAGGCGATGTGCCGTCAGCCCACGGGGGCCACGGACACGCTCGTCACGGGGCGGACCGGGCGGGTGTCGGGACCGGACATCAGGATGGAGCGCTGGAGCTTGGCGAGCGCCGGGGACGGTTCGAGGCCCATGGTGCGCACCAGGGTGGCGCGCAGCCGCTGGTAGGCGTCGAGCGCCTCGCCGCGCCGGCCGGAGCGGTACAGCGCGAGCATGTACTGACCGCACAGACTCTCGTGGGTCGGGTAACGGTTGATCAGCACGGTCAGTTCGGCGAGCAGTTCACGGTGCCGACCGAGCCGCAGGTCCGCCTCGACGCGCTGGTCCAGGGCGCACAGCCGGCTCTCCTCCAGCCGCTTGACCTCGGTCCGCAGCTGCGGTCCGGCCTGGACGTCGGCCAGTGCGGGGCCGGTCCACAGCCCGAGCGCCTGGCGCAGCAGACGGGCGGCCTGGGGGTAGTCCTCGGCGTCCATGGCCCGGTACCCGGTGCCGGCGAGCCGTTCGAACTCCCGTACGTCGCTGGTGCCGTCGCCGCCCTTGAGCAGATAGCCGCCGGGGACGGTCAGCAGCACGTCCTTGGCCAGGCGGCGCTGCCCCGTGCCGTCCCCGGTGCCCTTCTCCAGAGCGGCGCTGATGAGTTCGCGCAGTTGCAGGATGTAGGTCTGCAAGGTGGCCCGGGCGCTGCGTGGGGGCTTGCTCCCCCACAGCTCCTCGGCCAGGACGCCCACCGGGACGACCTGGCCGGCCCGCAGCGCCAGCAGGGCGAGCACCTGGCGCGGCTTGGGTGCCGTCGGCGTGACGGACACCCCGTCGAGCCGTACGGCGAGTGGGCCGAGTACATCGATGTCCACGCCGTCTCCCCCGTTCCCCGGTGCCGTCTGCAGCGTTTCCCTGGCACCCCAGTAAAAAACAGCGCGCGCGGTATGTCAATTGGTGCGCCGATGGTCCTGCCCGGTCTCGACTCCCGTCCGAGAGCGGCTCGAGGCGGCGTACGTCCCAGGGGCACAGAGCCGCGACCGGGCCTTTGACGCCGGTTCACCGCACGGGCCGCCGGGGCCGCATCTCCTCCGACACCGAGACGAGCGCATGCTCGGGGAACGCCGCCAGCCGCGGCAGGACGAAGGACCAGAACTGTTCCATGCGCTCGGCCGGCTGCCACTCGTCGTCCGCCGTGGCGATCACCTCGAGGCCGACGGTGGCCGCCACGATCGCGGTCGTCGCGCCGTCCGGCGACACCCCCTCGGCCAGTTCACCCGCACGCTGCGCCTGGAACACCAGGTCGCGCACGCAGTCGCGCCACCAGCCCAGCACGGCCGCCTCGCTCTTGCGGGAGGGGTCGCCGCTGAGTTTGAAGCCGGCCCTGATCACCGGGTCGTCGGCAACGGCCAGGACCAGGCCGGACATCGTGCGCACGAGCGACTGCAACGAGGTGCCGGCCGCGCCGCGGCAGCGCTCGGCCAGCTCCTCGGCGGAGTGCGTGGCCGCGGACTCCACCTCGGTGGCCAGCGCGTCCTTGTTGGCGAAGTGGAAGTGCAGGGCACCCGCGCTCACCCCGGCCCGCCGGGTGATCGCCGGAAGGGAGGCAAGGGCGTATCCATCGGCGGCGAACACCTCGGCCGCCGCCCGGATCAGGGACTGGCGCGTCCGTGCCGCCCTCACCTGCTTGACCATTGCACCCTCCTCCTGGGCATGCGCGGAGACCGGAGTCGCTTCCTACACTTCCCCGGCTCCGGAGCGCCTACCTGCGGAATGTTATCAAACCGCGCGCTTGGTACGTTTACTGCCCGGCGGTTGCCCCTGGTCGAGTGCGGCCGCCCGGCGATGACGTACGGGAAATCTCGCTGACGTACGGGAAACCTTGCTGACGTACGGGGCCCCATGCCGGGAGCCCTTCCCGTGACGTCCGGCCAGAGTAGATGAAGCATGCATGCGGTTTCTCGGCCCGCCCAGCGGCGCTCCGTCCATGCTGAAGCCGTTCTTCGGCCGATCACGAGGCACAAAGCGGCGGGACTCCGTCCGCCCCGGGCCCGGGGCATCACCCTCGGCGGCGGACGCACCGCCCTCGTCATCGGCGACGTCATGGGCCGCGGAG
>NZ_JBEXZD010000123.1:0-22969 GCF_040628575.1 Streptomyces sp. NPDC006393 | reverse complement strand
CGTTGTCCTTGGTCTGCTCCTGCGCGACCAGCAACTCCTTCGCGACCGACTTCCACAGCCGGGGCATACGGCCCACCCACCGCACCCGCACGCCGAGCTCGTCGAGCTGGTCGCGGGTCTTGCGGATGAAGTCGCGGTTGAAGTTCATCAGGAAGCGCACCTCGTCCGGCGAGCGCTTCCAGTTCTCGGTGGAGAAGGCGTAGAGGGAGATGTTCCGGACGCCGACCTCGATCGAGCCCTGGAGGACGTCGAGCACTCGCTCGGCACCCACCTTGTGCCCTTCGGTCCGGGGCAGGCCCCGCTCCTTGGCCCACCGCCCGTTGCCGTCCATGACGATGGCCACATGGTTCGGCACCAGCTCGCCGGGGAGCTTGGGCGCACGCGCACCGGACGGGTGCGGCTCCGGCGCCCGGTACTCGCGCCGCTGGCGCCCCAGAATCCCGCGTACGACCATGTTGCTTCTCTCTCCTCGACCGTGCCGTGCCGTGCTTGCTTCGCTGCGCTTACTTCTCTACGTACCGCAAGGAGCGCAGCCCGCGCTCCAGATGCCAGTGCAGGTAGGCGGAAACCAGCCCGCTGCCCTCGCGGACGTGGCGCGCCTCGCACGCGTCCGCCGTCTCCCAGTCTCCCGTAAGCAGCGCGCCCAGCAGTACCAGGGTCTGCGGCGACGGTACGACGCTGCCGGGCACCCGGCAGTCGGCGCAGACCGAGCCGCCGGAGGCCACCGAGAAGAACCGGTTGGGTCCGGGCATCCCGCACCGGGCGCAGTCGCCGAAGCTGGGCGCGTAGCCGTTGACCGCGAGCGAGCGCAGCAGGAACGCGTCGAGCACCAGATGCGGGGCGTGCTCCCCACGGGCGAGGGTGCGCAGGGCGCCCACGAGCAGCAGGTACTGCTGCACGGCCGGCTCGCCCTCGTGGTCGGTGAACCGCTCGGCGGTCTCCAGCATGGCCGTGCCTGCGGTGTAGCGGGCGTAGTCGGTGACGATCCCGCCACCGTACGGAGCGATGGTCTCGCTCTGTGTGCACAGCGGCAGCCCGCGCCCGACCAGTTCGCTGCCCCGCGCGAAGAACTGCACGTCGACGTGCGAGAACGGCTCCAGCCGCGCCCCGAACTTCGACTTCGTGCGCCGCACCCCGCGGGCCACGGCCCGCACCCGCCCGTGCCCACGCGTGAGCAGCGTGATGATCCGGTCCGCCTCGCCCAGCTTCTGGGTGCGCAGCACGATGCCGTCGTCGCGGAACAGACTCATGCCCCTCATTCTCGCCCATCCCGCGACGAAGACGGTACGGCCGTCGTGGAGCAGTGCCTCGACCCGCGCCGGGCGGCCCAGGACGTGGGACTCCCCCGGCCGTGGCGGCCACAGCCGTGCCGGGCAGTGGCCGGATGTGCACCCGTCATACGGAGGAGGTCACGGCACCTCGCCGCGGCTGCGGGCGTTGGCGTGCGCCGTGGCGGCGCTGAGCCGCTCGGCCGGGGTCGCGGCCCGCACCCGCCCCGGCGGGCAGTCCCACTCCCTGCCCCCGCCGAGGGGGCGCAGCTGTACGTACGGTCCCTCGTGTCCCATGACCACGCCGACCCTGCCCGTGCCGGTGTCCATCGCGTACGAGCCCACCGGCGGCCGCACGGCGCTCACCGCAGCACCGCGGCGAGCCGGGCGGCGGTCTCCACCGAGCAGCGCCCCAGTTCGACGAGCGGGCACGGCGCCTCACGGGCGAGCCCGGCCGGATCGAGCCCCAGCGAGGGCAGCGCGATTCCCGCCCTTTCGAGTACGGTCCGCAATTCCGCGACGGTTTCCTCCGCCTCCTGCACGCAGACCGCCGAGTGCACCGAGTGCCGTGCTGCCACTGCCACTGTTCGCTTCCCTTTCGCTTGCCCGGATTCACGCTTCGTATCTCCAAGGTGACGTTCTGCCACTACAGTCGGAAGGGTTTCGGGCCCTACAACGGCTGGGCAGCGCAAGGGGGTTGGTGATGGCCAACGGTTCACGTCAGGCGGTCTGGGAGTTCTTCGGCGCGGAGCTGAAGCGACGCCGGGAGAACGCCGACCTGACACAGGTGGAACTCGGAGCGCGGGTTTTCGTCTCCGGCGGCTATATCGGCCAGTTCGAACAGGCGATCAGAAAACCGCAGTTGGACGTGGCCCAGCGGATCGACGAGGTACTGCAAACCGACGGTATTTTCGAGCGGCTGTGCAGAAAGCTGATCGATGATCCTCGGTATGCGGAGTACTTCGCGAAAGCGGCGGAACTGGAGTCGCTGGCGACGGAGATCTACGAGTTCGCGCCTGCGCTGGTTCCGGGACTGCTACAGACGAGGGCATACGCATGGGCGGTCACCGTCGCGACGAACCCGTTCGCCGTGGACGAGTACATCGAGGAAAAGGTGTCCGGCCGCATGGAGCGAGCCCGCATCCTCAAGGACGCCACCCGCCCGTTGTACTGGGTCGTCCTGCACGAGAACGTGCTGCGGATCCCGGTCGGCGGGCCGGAGGGCATGGCGGAACAACTGGAGCACATCGCGCGGCTGGCTCGGGAGCGGACGGTGGTGGTGCAGGTGCTGCCGTACGCGGCAGGCCCATACCCGATCATGACGGGCGATCTGAAGCTCATGGAGTTCGACGACGCCCCGCCAACCGCCTATACAGAAGCGGTGTATTCGGGGAGCCTGCTGGACGATCCGGCCGTGGTCAAGCGTGCTCGCGCGGCATACGATCAGATCAGGGCCACCGCGCTGTCGCCGGATGCGTCCCTGGCCCTGATCGAGTCTGCGGCGGAGGACTTCAGACGATGCGCGAGTACGACCTGACCAACGCCCACTGGCGGAAGAGCTCTTACAGCGACGGCAACGGGGGCAACTGCCTCGAGGTCGCCCACGGAGTCCCCGGTGTCGTGCCCGTCCGGGACAGCAAGGTGCCGGACGGCGCCGTGCTCGTGATCCCGGCCTCCGCCTGGGCCGCGTTCGTCGGTGCCGTGAGGGCGGCCGGCCTCTAGCGGGACACCGCCCCCAGCGGCGCGAAGTTCCGTACGTACCGCTTCTGCCACGGCGTCTCCACCGCGTGCCGGTCGTAGTGCTCACGGACGTACGCGACCGCGTCGCCCGGCGGCACGCCGTCCAGGACCGCCAGGCAGGCCAGGGCCGTGCCCGTGCGGCCCCGGCCGCCGCCACAGGCCAGCTCGACACGTTCGGTGGCCGTCCGCTCCCAGGCCTCGACGAAGGCCGCGCGTGCCGCCGTGCGGTCGGCCGGGAGGCGGAAGTCCGGCCAGCGCAGCCAGCGGGACTCCCAGGGGACCTCGGGCGGACGCTTGCCGAGGAGGTAGACGCCGTACGTCGGGCTCGGCGCCCCGGGGTCGAGGGGGCGCCGCAGGCCCCGGCCCCGTACCAGCCGTCCCGACGGCAGCCGCAGTACGCCCGGCTGCCCCTCTTCCCACCGCACTTCCCCGCTCGTCATCCCGCCATTCGTACCCGGGCCCCGGGCGGCCCGCAACCGGATCACTCACACGCTCCCCGGAGACACCAGCCCCGACTCGTAGGCCACGATGACCAGTTGCGCCCGGTCACGCGCGCCCAGCTTGCCCATGATCCGGCTGACGTGGGTCTTCGCGGTGAGCGGGCTCACGCCGAGCGCCTCGCCGATCTCGGTGTTGGTCAGGCCCCGGGCGACCAGGGTCAGCACCTCGCGCTCGCGGTCGGAGAGGCAGTCGGGGCCGCCCGTGACGGGGGCGGCGGGGCTGCGCAGGAAGCGGGCGATCAGGCGGGCCGTGGGGCCCGGTGAGAGCAGGGCGTCGCCCGCGGCCACCGTGCGGATCGCGTCGAGGAGGTCGGCCGGGCGGGTGTCCTTGACCAGGAAGCCGGAGGCGCCGGCGCGCAGCGCCTCCACGATGTGCTCGTCGGTGTCGTAGGTGGTCAGGACGAGCACCTTCACCCCGGCCAGGTCCTCGTCGGCGGCGATGAGCCGGGTGGCCTCGATGCCGTCGAGGTCGGGCATGCGGATGTCCATCACCACGAGGTCGGCGCGGGCGCTGCGGGCCAGCGCGACGGCCTCGCGCCCGGTGCCGGCCTGCCCGACGACCTCCATGTCGCCGGCCGACTCGACGAGCATGGCGAAGGCGGCCCTGACCAGGGTCTGGTCGTCCGCGAGCAGCACGCGGATCGCGCTCACCGGCCTCCCTCCAGGGGCAGTACGGCCGTCACCTCGAAGCCGCCGCCGGACCGGGGACCCGCGTCCAGCGTGCCGCCCACGCTGCGGGCCCGTTCCCGCATGCCGACGAGCCCGAAGCCACCTCCACCACCGGTCCCGGGCGCGGCCCCGGTGCCGTCGTCGGTGACCGACAGACGCAGGGCGCCGTCCTCGGCGCGCAGGTCGACGCCGACGGACGGTTCGGGACCGGCGTGCCGTACGGCGTTCGTCAGGGCCTCCTGCACGATGCGGTACGCGGCGGCGCCGACGGCGGGCGGGACGTCGTCGGCGCGCACGGACAGCTCCACCTTCGCCCCGGCCAGCCGGGCGGTCTGCGCCAGGTCGGCGACGCCGTGCAGCGCGGGCAGCGGGCCGCGCGCCTCGGGGGCACCCTCCCGCAGCACCTCCAGCGTGGTGCGCAGCTCGCCGCGCGCCGTCCGGCAGGTCTCCGCGATGTCGTCGAGGGCCTCGGCGACGGCGGCGCGGTCCAGGCGCTCCGGGTCGGCGGCGAGGACGTGCGCGGCCACGGAGGTCTGGACGCCGATGAGGGTGATGCTGTGGGCGAGCAGGTCGTGCAGGTCGCGGGCGATGCGCAGGCGTTCCTCGGCGACGCGGCGGCGGGCCTCCTCCTCGCGGGTGCGTTCGGCGCGCTCGGCGCGCTCGACGATGGAGGCGACGTACTGCCGGTAGTAGCGGACGTCGACGCCGAAGAAGAGCACGGCGATGATCCAGCCGGAGACCCGCAGCAGTTCCACGGCCTGGTGGGTGTTGACGGTGAGCATCACGCTCGTGGCGAAGGTGACGACGATGACGCCGGTCAGGATCGTGCGCAGCGGGCGGCTGGTGACCGCGATCGTGTAGAGCGCCACGTACGCGGCCGGGGTGGGCGCGAAGTGGTTGTTGTCCATGGCGTGGTACGGCATGATCAGCGCCACCATCGCCGCCAGCACCAGCAGCGGCCTGCGCCGCCGCCACACCAGCGGCACATGGGCGGCCAGCAGCAGCGCCCAGCCGAGCGCGTCCGGCCGACGGCCGGCGTCGCCGAACAGTCCCAGGCACGCGGCCACCGCGGCGAGCGCCGCGGCCAGCAGCGCGTCGTTGCGGGTGCCGTGCGGCGCGGTCCGGGGGTCGCGGTTGATCGCCGCCATGATCCGTTCGCCCGGGCGGGGCCGCTCCGCCGTCATGGTTGGTTGCACGGGATTCATCTTCCGACAGGCGGGCGCCCCTCCGGGAGGGAGGGGCGCCCGGCGGCTCACACCGGCTCCGGCTGGCGCTCGGGCGGTGCCGGTTCCGGGGTCCGCGACAGCGGGCCCGGCCACCAGACCTTCCGGCCGAGTGCCACGCTCGCGCTGGTCACCAGGTAGGTGCGGACGAGGAAGGTGTCCAGCAGCACACCGACGGCGATGACGAAGCCGAGTTCGACGAGCTGGACGAGCCCCATGTTGGTCAGCACCGCGAAGGTGGCGGCGAGGACGAGCCCGGCGGAGGCGATGACCCCGCCCGTGGTGCGCAGCGCGGTCAGCGCGGCGGCGGACGGTTCCGCACCCTTCAGCGACTCCTCCCGCATGCGGTGCATGAGGAAGATGCCGTAGTCCACGCCGAGGGCGACGAGGAAGACGAAGGACAGCAGTCCGAGTCCGGGGTCCGTGCCCGCGAAGCCGAACAGCGGGCCGAACACCAGTCCGCCGATGCCGAGCGCGGCGCCCCAGACCGCGATGACGGCGGCCACCAGGATCAGCGGCGCGACCAGGGAGCGCAGCAGGGCGATCAGGATCAGCAGGACGGAGACGAGGACGATCGGGATGACGACGAGCCGGTCACGGGCGTTGGTGTCCTTCAGGTCGATCTGCTGGGCGCTGGGCCCGCCGACGTAGGAGCCGGGCAGCTCGTGCCGCAGTTCCTTGATGGTGGCGGTCTCGGCCGCGGACTGGGGCGGGGCGGAGGCGATCACGGAGATCTCGGTCCAGCCGCCGCCGCTGCGGCCCGGCTGCGCGTTCGCGACGCCGTGGGCGGCGCGGACGGTGGCCAGGGTGGCGTCGGCCCGGTCGGCCGGGGTGATGACGTCGATGGGCTGGGCGGACCGCTCGGGGTAGGCCTTGGCGAGGGTCTCCAGGGCGGCGACCGACTCCGGCTTGTCGACGAAGGCGTCCTGTTGCTTGATCGTGCCGGGCAGGTTGAGGGCGCCGAGGGCGAGGGCGCCGAGCAGGACGGCACCGGAGGCGAGGACGGTCAGCGGGCGGCGCCCGGCGGAGCTGCCCATCGCCGCGAACAGCGACCGGCGCGCCTTGGGGGTGCTGCCGTAGGCGGGCACGAGGGGCCAGAACACCCGGCGGCCCAGCAGGACGAGCAGCGCGGGCAGCAGCGTCAGCATCGCGACCAGCGCGCACAGCACGCCGACCGTGCCCAACGGCCCCATGCCGCGGCTGGAGTTGAGGTCGGCGGCGAGCAGGCACAGCAGGCCCGCGGCGACCGTGCCGGAGGAGGCGAGCACGGCCGGCCCGCAGCCGCGCAGGGCGGCGCGCATGGCGTCGTACGGCCGCTCGTGGCGCCGCAGTTCCTCGCGGTAGCGGGAGACGAGCAGCAGGGCGTAGTCGGTGCCGGCGCCGAAGACGAGGACGGTCATGATGCCGGTGCTCTGCCCGGAGACGGTGGTGCCGAAGGCCTGGTTGAGGCCGTAGGCCACGCCCGTGGACAGGAAGTCGCCCACCCCGGCCACGACCAGCGGGACCAGCCACAGCAGCGGGCTGCGGTAGATGAGGATCAGCAGGACGGCGACGACGGCGACGGTGGTGTAGAGCAGCGGCCCGCCGAGGGACTGGTAGACGTCGGCGGCGTCGGTGGCCATGGCGCTCGGGCCGCCGACCTGGACGGTCATCCCGTCCTGGTCGTGGGCGACGCCGCGGACGTCGTCGACGAGGGCGTCGCGCTTCTTCTCGTCGGTGCCCGGCTCGTTGCTGGTGACCGGGTACATCACGGTCGTGCCGTCCTTGGACGGGACGGGCTGCGGTGTCCCCGCCAGGGCGCGCTGCCGGCCGATGGTCGCGACCTGCCGTGCCGCCGTCGCCCGGTCCGCGGCCGTCAGGCCGGAGTCGCGGTGGTAGACGAGGACCAGCTCGGTCGTCTGGCCGCCCGGCAGCCGGTCCTGGATCTTCGCGACCTGGGTGGAGTCGGCGCTCGCGGGCAGGTAGTCGGTGACCCGGTCGTGCTGCACGTCGCCCAGTTTCGACGCGAACGGCGCGACGACCGCGAGCACGCCGACCCACAGCGCGAGCAGCAGCCAGGGGATGGCGCGTTGTCGCGTACGTTTCGTTTCTGCGGCCCCCATGGAACGGGCCCTCCCTCCGGCGCGGCTGTCTGGATGCGGTCTCCAGACTCCCGGCACGGGGGGCGCGTTTCGTCGCGCCGGAGGGCGAGTTCGGGCGTACTGCGCGGGGTGACCGGGCGGGTGGACTACTCCCCGGGGAGTAACACGGGGAGTAGCCCGGGAGGTGCCGCAGGGCCTGCGGGCGGGACGCGGTGGGTGTCAGGACGGCGTGCGCGCCGCCGCGAGCAGTCTGGTCACGTCGTCCGCGCAGATGGTCAGGGCCGCGCCGACGGTGGCGAGGGTGTCGCGTTCGGCGGGCGTGTAGGGGCCGTCGGCCAGGGCGATGCGGGCGGCCTGGAGGAGGATCGACTCGCGGCCGGCGGCGGCCAGGTGCGGGGCCAGCGGGTCCAGGGCCTCGTGGAGCTCTATGGCCAGGCCCGCCACGCTCGGCTCGCCCTCGTACACCCGGCCGGTGTCCGCGGCCAGGGCCTCGACCAGGGCGGCCAGCTGCTCCTCGGTGCACTCGGCGAAACCGGCCGCGCGCACGGCGACCGCGGCGGTCTCCAGGGCCGTACGGGAGGAGGTGCCGCCCGCGGAGAGTACCGCGAGGGCGACGGTGTGCACGGCGTCGCGGAGCATCGCGGAGAAGCGGGAGGTGGTCGGGTGGTCCAGGGTGTCGGTGCCGAAGTGTCCGCCACAGGCCGCGCACTCCACGACCGGCCCGGTCGCTCCGCGCGGCAGCAGGGGCACCCCGAGGACGGTGAAGCGCCGCCGGCCGCTCAGCCGCTGGTAGTTGCGGTCGCCGCCGCAGCCGGGGCAGAAGAACTCGCCGTCGCCGACGGGTGTCCACGAGATGCGGGTGCCCAGCATCCGGGCAAGCCCGGCGGCATGGCCGTTTCGTCCCCGTACTGGCAGCACGTCGCACCTCCGTAACCACGCGGCAACATCGCCGCGTGGGCGTGATGTTAGCCACATTGGTGAGGCTGAGTCAGTACCCCGGACGAGACCTGTTCGTGACCTGGCCGGTAAACGACCGTGAAAGAAAGGGCCCCGGTCGCCTCAAAAGACGCCCGGGGCCCCGGAAAGTGCCGGTCAGCGCCGGTCGGTGGGGTCAGCGGGTGGCACGGTTGACGGCCGAGACGACCGCCTTCAGCGACGCACGTGTCGTGTTCGCATCGATGCCGATGCCCCACAGGACCTTGTCGTCGATCGCGCATTCGATGTAGGAGGCGGCCTGCGCGGAGGCGCCCTCGCTCATCGTGTGCTCCTGGTAGTCCAGCAGGCGTACGTCGATGCCGATGGACTGGAGGGCGTCGAAGAAGGCCGAGATCGGGCCGTTGCCGGAGCCGGTCAGGACGGTGTCCTGGCCGTCGACCGTCGCCTCGACGGTCAGCGTGTCCACGCCGTCGGTGTCCGTCGTCGACTGGCCCGTCCTGACCTGGATGCGGCCCCAGGGGTTGTCCGGGTTGGGCAGGTACTCGTCCTGGAAGACCGCCCAGATCTCCTTCGGCGTGATCTCGCCGCCCTCGGCGTCGGTCTTCGCCTGGATGATCTTGGAGAACTCGATCTGCATCCGGCGCGGCAGGTCCAGCTTGTGGTCGTTCTTCAGGACGTAGGAGATACCGCCCTTGCCGGACTGCGAGTTGACGCGGATGACCGCCTCGTAGGAGCGGCCGACGTCCTTGGGGTCGATGGGCAGGTACGGCACCGCCCACTCGATGTCGTCGACGGTGACGCCCCTGGCCTCGGCGTCGGCCTCCATGGCGTCGAAGCCCTTCTTGATGGCGTCCTGGTGGGAACCGGAGAAGGACGTGTAGACCAGGTCGCCCACGTACGGGTGGCGTGGGTGGACCTCCATCTGGTTGCAGTACTCCCACGTGCGACGGATCTCGTCGATGTCGGAGAAGTCGATCTGCGGGTCGACGCCCTGCGAGAACAGGTTCATGCCCAGGGTGACCAGGTCGACGTTGCCGGTGCGCTCGCCCTGCCCGAACAGGCAGCCCTCGACGCGGTCGGCGCCGGCCATGACCGCCAGCTCGGCCGCCGCCACGGCCGTACCCCGGTCGTTGTGCGGGTGGGCGGACAGGCAGACGTACTCGCGGCGCGACAGGTTGCGGTGCATCCACTCGAAGCGGTCCGCGTGCGTGGACGGGGTCGAACGCTCCACGGTGGCGGGCAGGTTGAGGATGATCTCGCGGCCCGGGCCGGGCTGCCAGACGTCCATGACCGCCTCGCAGACCTCCAGGGCGAAGTCCAGCTCGGTGTCGGTGAAGATCTCCGGCGAGTACTGGTAGCCGAACTCCGTCTCCGGACCCAGCAGCTTCTCCGCGTACTCCATCACCAGACGGGTGCCGTCGACGGCGATCTGCTTGATGTCGTCCCTGGAACCACGGAAGACGACCCGGCGGAAGACCGGGGCGGTGGCGTTGTACAGGTGGACGTTGGCCCGCCTGGCGCCCTTCAGGGACTCCACGGTCCGCTCGATCAGGTCCTCGCGGGCCTGGGTCAGTACGGAGATCGTGACGTCGTCCGGGATCGCGCCCTCCTCCTCGACGATGGAGCGCACGAAGTCGTAGTCGGTCTGCCCGGAGGCCGGGAAGCCGACCTCGATCTCCTTGTAGCCCAGCTTGACCAGCAGGTCGAACATCGCGCGCTTGCGCGCGGGCGACATCGGGTCGATCAGGGCCTGGTTGCCGTCGCGCAGGTCGGTGGAGAGCCAGCGGGGGGCGCTGGTGATCCGCTGGTTCGGCCAGGTGCGGTCGGGGATGTCGACCTGCTCGTAGCGGCCGTACTTCCGGATCGGCATGGGACTGGGCTGCTGGCGGTTGGCCATGTTGCGTGGCTCCTCGGTTGGTCCGCGGTCGGTGCGGTGCCGGAAAGGGCGGCCGACGGCGCAACGCCAGACTCCGCGGGGAGGGGGTCGGCCTACGACTACAGGCCCTCGCCGCGGCAGCTAAGGAGAAGCAGCCCGAAAAGCATGATGCTCCGCAGCCTAGCCGAGCCGCACCGACCGCGCGGGCGTGTTCCAGTATGCGAAACCGGCGGGAGGAAAGGGACAAAAAGTGCGTCATCTCACCAAGGGACCGCCACAGGGTCACCGTGCGCGACACTCCCTACCACTCCGTGACGGCGCCGCGGTCCCCTTGCCCCGATATTTCACCAATCATGGTTGCGGGTCGTGACAGCGGAATAACACAGTGCAATGGTGCGAGGCATGACGACCAACGGGGGCCTCGAGCCCGTCTTCTGCACCATCGTGCCGCCGCACATCCTCGACCGCCTCGCGCGCAACGAGGATCCCGCTCTCTCCGGACCGGCGCGCCGCAGCCTGGAGCGCGACGCCATGGAGCGCACCCGCCGCCGGCTGACCACCGTCGTCGGCGCGCCCGCCGTGGCCCCGCCCGCCGGCAAGCAGGCCGAGGAGCCGCACCGCACGATCTACGACGCCCACCACGGCACCGACCTGCCCGGCCGCAAGGTGCGCGGCGAGGGCCAGGAGCCCGGCGCCGACGCCACCGTCAACCGCGCCTACTCAGGCCTCGGCGCCACCTTCGAGCTGTATCTGAAGGCGTACGCCCGCGACTCCATCGACGGCGCCGGGCTGCCGCTGGACGCGACCGTGCACTACGACGAGAACTACAACAACGCCTTCTGGAACGGCGAGCAGATGGTGTTCGGCGACGGCGACGGCGAGATCTTCCTCGACTTCACCATCCCGGTCGACGTCATCGGCCACGAGCTGACCCACGGCGTCACCCAGCACACCGCCAACCTGGAGTACTTCGGCCAGTCCGGGGCGCTCAACGAGTCGGTGTCCGACGTCTTCGGCTCGCTGATCAAGCAGTACACGCTCGGCCAGACCGCCGCCGAGGCCGACTGGCTGATCGGCGCGGGCCTGCTCGCCCCGAGCGTCACCGGCACCGCGCTGCGCTCCATGAAGGCGCCCGGCACGGCCTACGACGACGATGTGCTCGGCAAGGACCCGCAGCCGGCCACCATGGAGCACTACGTCCGCACCAGCAGCGACAACGGCGGCGTGCACATCAACTCCGGCATCCCCAACCACGCCTTCTACCTGACCGCCACCGCGCTCGGCGGCCACGCCTGGGAGAAGGCGGGGCAGATCTGGTACGACGTACTGACCGGCGGCGAACTCAAGGACGACGCCCTCTTCGCGGACTTCGCCACGCTCACCGTGAAGGCCGCCCGGGAGCGGTACGGCGCGGGCGACGAACTCCAGGCCGTGCAGAAGGCGTGGGAGCAGACCGGGGTGCGGACGCTGTGATTCCGTACTAGACACGGACCCATGCGTATTCAGGTGAGGCGCACGGGCGGGTTCGCGGGCATCGAACGGTTCGCCGAGGTGGACACCGCCGGGCGCGCCGACGCCCACGAGTGGCATGCCCTGGCCGAGCAGGCGCTGGCCGCCGGCCGGGGCACGCCACCGGTCGGCGTGCCGGACGGCTTCAGCTACCAGATCACGGTGGACGGCAGGACGGTGTACACCGCCGACCCCCGGCTCACCGACGCGGAGCGGAAGCTGATCACCCGCGTCCTGAAGGAAGGCGCTTGAATCCGGCCGGGCGGGTGAACGCGGCCGGAGACGTGGATCCGGCGGGACGCACAGGCGTTGACTTCTGTTACCGCGGGTACGGATGATCCGTCACATGGCGACTGACGCGGGCACGGCGACGGCACCGATCCCCCGGTTCCCGGACGGCTTCCTGTGGGGCGTGTCCACCTCGGCCCACCAGATCGAGGGGGCGGCCGGCGAGCGTGAGCCGTCCGTCTGGGACGTGTTCACGTCCGAGCCGGGGCGGGTCAGGGACGGCTCGACGGCGGCGGTGGCCTGCGACCACTACCACCGCCACCGCGAGGACGTGGCGCTGCTGGCGGACCTCGGCGTGGACGCCTACCGCTTCTCGGTCTCCTGGCCCCGGGTGAACTCCCCCGGCGGCCTCGACTTCTACGACCGGCTGGTGGACGAGCTGTGCGCGGCGGGCGTCCGGCCGGTCCCCACCCTCTTCCACTGGGACCTCCCGGCCCGTCTGGACTGGCTGGAGCGGGACACGGCGTCCCGTTTCGCGGAGTACGTGTCGCTGGTGGCCGCCCGCCTGGGCGACCGCGTCACGAAGTGGATCACGCTCAACGAGCCCGCCGAGCACACCCTGCTGGGCCACGCCCTGGGCGTGCACGCACCGGGGAAGCAACTGCTGTTCGACGCCCTCCCGGTCGCCCACCACCAGCTCCTCGCCCACGGCCTGGCGGTGCGGGCGCTGCGCGCGGCGGGGGCGGCGGACATCGGCATCGCCAACTCCCACGGCCCGACGTGGCCCGCGTCGCCTCAGGCGGCGGACGTCGAGGCGGCGGACTTCTACGACGTGCTGCTCAACCGGATGTTCGCGGAGCCGGTCCTGCTGGGCCGCTATCCGGAGGGGATCGGCGAGCTGCTGCCCGGCGACGTCGAGGCGGACCTGAAGATCATCGCCGAGCCGCTGGACTGGTACGGGATCAACTACTACGCCCCGGCCCGCGTGGGCGCCCCGCAGGGTGCGGGGACGGAGTTCGGCGGGGTGACCCTCCCGGCGGAGCTGCCCTTCTCGCTGCGCGCGATCGAGGACCGTCCGGTCACGGACTTCGGCTGGCCGGTGGTCCCCGAGGCGCTGACGGAACTGCTGACCGCCTTCCGCGACCGCTACGGCGACCGGCTCCCGCCCGTCGTGATCACGGAGAACGGCTGCTCCTACGAGGGCCTCGACGACCAGGACCGCATCGCCTACCTCGACGGCCACGTCCGCGCCCTGCACCGCGCGGTGGAGGCGGGCGTGGACGTGCGCGGCTACTTCGTGTGGTCACTGCTGGACAACTTCGAGTGGGCGGAGGGCTACGCCCGCCGCTTCGGCCTGGTGCACGTGGACTTCGGGAACCCGGCGACGCTGGAGCGGACGCCGAAGGCGTCGTACCGCTGGTTCCGGGAGATGCTGCGGGGTCAGCGGTAGCCGGACGGCAGTCGAAGGACCGTATCGGCGGCCCCCGAAAAGTCCTACGGCGTTGTCACTCCCCCGTCGTACCCTGGGAAGCGCGAGGCCGCCCTCAGCTATGCGGCCGTGACGAGGAGGAACCGCAGGCCTTCAGCGCCGGCCCATGACTCAGACACCCGCAGCCAACACCCCCGCGCAGGGGCAGGCGAGAGCACAGTTCACCGTCCCCGCCCAGCACCCCATGGTGACCGTGCTGGGTTCCGGCGACTCCCTCCTGCGCGTGATCGAGAAGGCCTTCCCGGGGGCCGACATCCACGTCCGGGGCAACGAGATCAGCGCGGTCGGCGACTCGGCGGACGTCGCCCTGATCCAGCGCGTGTTCGACGAGATGATGCTGGTGCTCCGCACCGGACAGCCGATGACGGAGGACGCAGTGGAACGCTCGATCGCCATGCTCAAGGCGAGCGAGAACGGGGAGGGCGACGGCCAGGAGACCCCGGCCGAGGTCCTGACGCAGAACATCCTGTCCTCACGCGGCCGCACCATCCGCCCCAAGACGCTCAACCAGAAGCGCTACGTCGACGCGATCGACAAGCACACGGTCGTCTTCGGCATCGGCCCCGCCGGTACCGGAAAGACCTATCTGGCCATGGCCAAGGCGGTGCAGGCCCTTCAGTCCAAGCAGGTCAACCGCATCATCCTGACCCGTCCGGCGGTCGAGGCCGGCGAGCGGCTCGGCTTCCTCCCGGGCACGCTCTACGAGAAGATCGACCCCTATCTGCGCCCGCTGTACGACGCGCTGCACGACATGATCGACCCGGACTCCATCCCACGGCTGATGGCGGCGGGGACGATCGAGGTGGCGCCGCTGGCGTACATGCGCGGCCGGACGCTGAACGACGCCTTCATCATCCTGGACGAGGCACAGAACACCAGCCCCGAACAGATGAAGATGTTCCTCACCCGCCTCGGGTTCGACTCGAAGATCGTCATCACGGGTGACGTGACGCAGGTGGACCTGCCGAACGGCACGAAGAGCGGTCTGCGGCAGGTGCAGGAGATCCTGGAGGGCGTCGAGGACGTCCACTTCTCCCGGCTGTCCTCGCACGACGTCGTACGGCACAAGCTGGTGGGCCGTATCGTCGACGCGTACGAGAAGTACGACAGCGAGTACGGCACCGAGAACGGCGCGCCGAAGCCCCCCGGGCACGGCAGGCCGGGGCGCGGACACAAGGGGAAGTAGACCAGCACGACCATGTCGATCGACGTCAACAACGAGTCCGGAACCGAGGTCGACGAGCAGGCGATCCTCGACATCGCCCGCTACGCGCTCGCGCGGATGCGCATCCACCCGCTCTCCGAGCTCTCGGTGATCGTCGTGGACGCCGACGCCATGGAGCAGCTGCACGTGCAGTGGATGGACCTGCCGGGGCCCACGGATGTCATGTCCTTCCCGATGGACGAGCTGCGTCCGCCGGGCAAGGACGACGACGAGCCCCCCCAGGGCCTGCTGGGCGACATCGTGCTGTGCCCGGAGGTGGCCGCCAAGCAGGGGGCCGAGGCCCCGACGAAGCACTCCATGGACGAGGAGCTGCACCTGCTCACCGTCCACGGTGTGCTGCACCTGCTCGGCTACGACCACGAGGAGCCGGACGAGAAGGCCGAGATGTTCGGCCTCCAGGCGGCCATCGTGGACGGCTGGCGCGCGGAGCGGGGCCTGACCGGGCCGTCCCCGGCACCGACGGTCTCTTAAGGCCGCCCATGAGTCCACAGATCGTCGTCGGCGCGATCGCGCTGGTCGTCGTCGCCTGGCTCGCCGCCTGCGCGGAGGCGGGCCTCGCGCGCATCTCCAGCTTCCGTGCCGAGGAGGCCGTCAAATCCGGCCGCAGGGGCAGCGCCAAGCTCGCCCAGGTGGCCGCCGACCCGACCCGCTATCTGAACGTGGCGCTGCTGGTGCGGGTGGCGTGCGAGATGGCGGCGGCCGCGCTGGTCACCTACGCGTGCCTGGAGGCCTTCCCGGGCAGGGGCGAGGCGCTGGTGGTCGCGATCGCGGTCATGGTGCTCGTGTCCTACGTCGCCGTCGGGGTCTCCCCGCGCACCATCGGCCGGCAGCATCCGCTGAACACGGCCACCGTGGCGGCGTACGTGCTCGTCCCGCTCGCACGGATCATGGGGCCGATCCCGCCCCTGCTGATCCTCATCGGCAACGCGCTCACCCCGGGCAAGGGATTCCGCCGCGGCCCGTTCGCCTCGGAGGCGGAGCTGCGCGCGCTGGTCGACCTGGCCGAGCAGGAGTCGCTGATCGAGGACGAGGAGCGCCGGATGGTGCACTCGGTCTTCGAACTCGGCGACACCCTCGTGCGGGAGGTCATGGTCCCGAGGACCGACCTGGTCGTCATCGAGCGGTACAAGACCATCCGCCAGGCCCTCACGCTCGCCCTGCGGTCCGGTTTCTCGCGCATCCCGGTGACGGGTGAGAGCGAGGACGACGTGGTCGGCATCGTGTACCTCAAGGACCTGGCCCGCCGCACCCACGTCAGCCGCGACGCCGAGAGCGACCTCGTGTCCACGGCGATGCGTCCGGCCGTCTTCGTGCCGGACACGAAGAACGCCGGCGACCTGCTGCGCGAGATGCAGAAGGAGCGCAACCACGTCGCCGTCGTCATCGACGAGTACGGCGGCACGGCCGGCATCGTCACCATCGAGGACATCCTCGAGGAGATCGTCGGCGAGATCACCGACGAGTACGACCGTGAGCTGCCGCCGGTGGAGGACCTCGGCGAGGACCGCTTCCGGGTGACCGCCCGGCTGGACATCGGCGACCTGGGCGAGCTGTACGGCCTGGAGGAGTACGACGACGAGGACGTGGAGACGGTCGGCGGGCTGCTCGCCAAGGCGCTCGGCCGGGTGCCCATCGCCGGGGCGTCGTCCGTGGTCGAACTCCCCGACGGCCGTGAGCTGCGCCTGACGGCGGAGGCCGCCGCGGGCCGCCGGAACAAGATCGTCACGGTGCTGGTGGAGCCGCTGGATCCGGCGGACGCGCCCACGAAGGAGGCGACGGAGGAGTGACGGAGACCGACGGGGGACCGGTGGCGCGCATGCGCGTGACCAACCGTGGCACGGACATGCTGGAACTGATCCTCGAGCCCTACGGCAGTGACCACTGGCTGCGGCCGGGTGAGACCTTCGTCGTCGTGACGTACGGCTTCGGGGACGGCGACCCCTTCGAGGTCGAACACGAACCGGCCACGGTGACGGTCCACCTCGACGGCCACGGATACGTGACCGACCTCCACGGCGACGAGATCGACTGCGCCCACGGCCGCCCGGACACCGGCGAGGGGACGACCGCATGACCCCTCAGCGACTGCGCGCCCTCTGTCTGTCCTTCAACGCCGCCGTGGAGGACTTCCCCTTCAATCCGGAGACCTCCGTCTTCAAGGTCCAGGGCAAGCTGTTCGCGCTCTCGGCGCTGGATGCCACGCCCCTGACCGTCAACCTCAAGTGCGACCCCGAGGACGCGATCCGGCTCCGGGGCGAGTACCCCGGGCTCATCGTCCCGGGCTGGCACATGAACAAACGGCACTGGAACACGGTCACCGTCGACGGCGGGCTCCCGGACCGGCTGGTGCGGGAGCTGGTGGAGGACTCCTACGACCTGGTGGTGGCCGGTCTGCCGCGCGCCGAACGGCTCCGCCTCGACCGGCCCTAGGTACCCGTCCTAGGGGGCCGTCCTAGGGGGCCGTCCTAGGCGGCCGTCCGCCGGACTCGCAGGCCGAGTCCTACCAGGACGGCCGCCGCGAGGACGATCGCCGCGTCCAGGGCCAGGACGGTGTGGACGCCCGAGAGGAGGTCGCCGGAGGTGGTGGCCAGGACGCCGAGCAGCGGGATGCCGACGGTGACGCCGACCTGCTGGGTGGAGGTGACCAGGCCGGTGGCCAGGCCCTGCTCCTCGTCGGGCACGCCCGAGGTCACGGTCAGGCCGTAGGAGATGATCGCGCCGAGGTGGCACATGCTGGCCAGCGAGACGGCGGCCGTGGCGAGCCAGACCGACCAGGTGTGGGCGTTCAGGCCGAGCAGCGCGGCGATCAGCGCACCCTGCCCGGCGAGCGAGCCCACGAGGGTGCGGCGGGCGCCGAACCGGCCGATGACCTTCGCCGCACAGCCGCCCGCGACCGCCGAGAGCACACCCTGGACGCCGAAGACCAGCCCGGTCTCGAAGGCCGACAGGCGCAGGATCTCCTGGAGGTAGAGGGTCAGGACGAAGACCACCGTGGACATCATCGAGAAGGTGACCAGACCGCCCACATTGCCCCACGCCACCGTGCGGCGGCGCAGCATGGGCAGGGAGACCAGGGGAGCCTGCGAGCGGGACTCGACGACCGCGAACGCGGTCAGCAGGGCGACGCCCGCGATCAGCGCCGTGATGACGTCGGCGCGGCCGAAGCCGTGGTCGGCGGCGGTGGACAGGGCGTAGATCAGCGACAGCAGGCCGGTGGTGACGGTGACCGCGCCGGGGATGTCCAGGCGGGGGCGCTGCGGGGTGCGCGATTCGGGCAGCAGGCCGGGGGCGAGCGGCAGCACGATCAGCGCGAAGACCGAGAGCAGCGCCATCGTGGAGCGCCAGCCGAGGGCGTCGGTGAGGACGCCGCCCGCGACCATGCCGACGGTGAAGCCCAGCGACAGCAGGGTGCCGGAGATGCCGAGGGCGCGGTCACGGGCCGGGCCCTCGGGGAAGGTGGTGGTCAGCAGGGACATGCCGGTCGGCACGATCGCCGCCGCGCCCAGGCCCTGCAACGCCCGGCCGGCGAGGAAGGACGCCGGGTCGCAGGCGAGGGTGGCCAGCAGCGAGGCGCCCCCGAACAGGGCCAGACCGGCGAGGAACAGCTTCCGGCGGCCGTACAGGTCGCCGACGCGGCCGAACAGCAGCAGGAAGCCGCCCGAGGGAAGCGCGAACGCGGTGACCGCCCACTGAAGGGCCGACCGGCTCATGCCGAGGTCCGCGCCCAGCTCCGGCAGGGCCACGTTCAGCACGGAGAAGTCCAGCGCGACCATGAACTGGGCGGCGCACAGGACGAAGAGGACCAGCTTGTCTCGGGTCGACAGCCGTGGGTCGTCGAGCTGCTCCCCGGTGGGGGTGGTGGGTGAGGTGGTGGTGTCGATCGCCATGGCCAAGAGCCTCGTGCGACCGGAACAGCCGTGGGGAGTCGGAACTTATGGTGGTGGTGGCACCACCAGACACCACGAGGGGGATCCGTACGTGCCTGACACGGACACGATCAAGAGGCAGCGGCTGCGTGAACTGCGCGAGTTCCTGATGAACCGGCGGGCCCGGGTGACCCCGGCCGAGGCCGGACTGCCGGACGGCGGGGCCCGGCGCCGTACGCCCGGACTGCGGCGCGAAGAGGTCGCGGTGCTCGCCGGGGTGGGCGTCTCCTGGTACCAGTGGCTGGAGCAGGGCCGGGACATCTCCGTCTCCCCGCAGGTCCTGGACTCCGTGGCCCGGGTGCTCAGGCTCAGCGACGTCGAGCGCCGGCACCTGTACGTGCTGGCCGGACTGAACCCGCCCGCGCCCGAGGTGGCGCCGGAGCGGCGGGACATGTGCGACGGACTGCGGCGGCTGATCGACACGTGGATGCCGTATCCGGCCCACATCATGGACATGTACTACAACTGCGTGATGTACAACCCCGCCGCCGCGGTGGTGCTGGGCATGCGTCCGGACATCACACAGAACTGCCTCGTCGACTTCTTCACCGACCCGATGTACCGCTCCCGCAACAAGAGCTGGGAGTCGAACGCCCGGACGGTCGTGGCGCAGTTCCGGGCCGCGTGCGCCGCCCGCCCCGACGACGAGGGGTACCAGGCCGTGCTGGCCCAGGCCAGGGAGGCCAGTGACGAGTTCACGGCGCTGTGGGAGGAGCGGGACATCGAGGACGCCGGGCAGATCCGCAAGGAGCTCGACCATCCGCTGGTGGGGCTGCTGTGCGTGGAGTCGACGGCCATGAAGGTGCCGGCCCGGCCGGACCTGACGGTCGTGCTGCACACGCCGCTGGACGAGGCGAACACCGCGGCGAAGCTGGAGTGGCTGGCCTCGCCGGAGGGGCGGCGCGATGCGATGTATCCGGTGGCGGGGTGACCCGGGCGGGCGCCGGTGCGGCTTTCGTATGCTCGGATCATGACCGAGAGCAACGGGCTTGACCCCGAGGACCGCAAGATCGTCACCCTGGCCCGTTCGGTGCGGGCCCGCAACGGCGTGCCGGAGGGCGCGGCCGTGCGTGACGAGACGGGCCGTACGTACGCCGCCGGGTCGGTGCACCTCGCCTCGCTGAAGCTGAGCGCCTTGCAGACGGCGGTGGCCATGGCGGTGGCCTCCGGCGCCACGTCCCTGGAGGCGGCCGCGGTGGTCAGCGAGGCGGAGGGCCTCGCGCCCGAGGACCGGGCCGCGGTCGGGGACCTCGGCGGCCCCGGGACGCCGGTGCTGCTGGCCGGGCCGGACGGCACGGTCCGGCTGACCGAGCCGGCGGGCCCGGCGGAGTAGGCAGCGGCACGGACCCGGCGCGAGGGCTGACCGAGAACGGGGCGGGGCGGGCCCGGTGCGTGCTACAGCGCGTCCGGCCCGCGTTCGCCCGTCCGGACGCGTACGACCGTCTCCACGGGCACGGACCAGACCTTGCCGTCGCCGATCTTGCCGGTCTGCGCGGCCCGGACCACCGCGTCGATGACCGCGTCCGCGTCGGCGTCCTCGACGACGACGTCGATGCGGACCTTGGGCACGAGGTCGACCCGGTACTCGGCGCCGCGGTACACCTCCGTGTGGCCGCGCTGGCGGCCGTAGCCGCTGGCCTCGGTCACGGTCAGACCGTCCACGCCCATCTCCTGGAGCGCGGTCTTGACCTCGTCGAGGCGGTACGGCTTGATGATCGCGGTGATGAGCTTCATGCCTGGGTGTTGACCTTCTGGGCGGTGGTGACGAAGGGGGACGCGCCGACCGGGGCGCCGTGCCCCAGGACCCCGTGATCGTAGGCGGTCTCGGCGTGCACCGTAAGGTCCAGGCCGGTGTGCTCCTGCTCCTCGCTCGCCCGCAGGCCCATCACCTTGTCGAGCAGTTTCCCGATGCCGTACGTCGCGCCGAAGGCGTACACCGCGACGGCGGCCACGGCCAGCAGCTGCCGGCCGAGCGGGGCGAGCCCGCCGCCGTAGAGGAGGCCCTCGGCGCCGCCGGTCATCGCCTTCTCGGCGAACAGGCCGATGAGCAGGGTGCCGATGATGCCGCCGACCAGGTGGACGCCGACGACGTCGAGGGAGTCGTCGTAGTTCAGCCTGAACTTCCAGCCGACCGCGAAGGAGCAGACGACACCCGCGGCCAGGCCCACGACCAGCGCGCCGAGCAGGGAGACCGTGCCGCAGGACGGGGTGATCGCGACCAGACCGGCGACCGCGCCGGAGGCGGCGCCCAGGGTCGTGGGGTGTCCGTCGCGCTTGTGTTCGACGAAGAGCCAGCCGAGCAGGCCGGTGCACCCGGCCGCGAGGGTGTTGAGGAAGGCGGCGGCGGCCAGGCCGCTCGCGCCCATCGCCGAGCCCGCGTTGAAACCGAACCAGCCGAACCAGAGCAGACCGGCGCCGAGCATCACCATGGGCAGGTTGTGCGGGCGCATGGCGTCCTTCTTGAACCCCAGCCGCGGGCCCAGGACCAGGCAGAGCGCGAGGCCGGAGGCGCCGGAGGTGATCTCGACGGGGAGGCCGCCGGCGAAGTCCAGCGCGTGCAGGTGCTGACCGATCCAGCCGCCGGGGCCCCACACCCAGTGCGTGACGGGAACGTATACCAGCAGCGCCCACACGGGCACGAACACCAGCCAGGCGCCGAACTTCGCCCGGTCCGCGACCGCACCGCTGATCAGCGCGGCCGTGATGACCGCGAAGGTGAGCTGGAAGGTGGCGAAGAGCAGGGTGGGTACGGTGCCGTGGACGTCGGAGGGTCCCAGGCCGGCCATTCCGGCCTGGTGCAGGCCGCCGATGAGGCCGTCCGCCACGTCGTCGCCGAAGGCGAGGGAGTAGCCGCAGGCCAGCCAGACCACGGTGACCAGGGCGATCGACACGAAGCTCATCATCAGCATGTTGAGCACGCTCTTGGTGCGCACCATGCCGCCGTAGAACAGGGCGAGGCCCGGTGTCATCAGCAGGACGAGGGCGGTGGCGGCGAGCAGCCAGGCGGTGTCGCCGGTGTCGATGTGTGCGGCGGCGAGGGTCACGGGCGTCTCCAACGGTCCGGGGGCACGTCCGAGCGTCACCGGAGCGCGTTTCCGGTCGCGTACGGGTGTGTTTCCGTGACGTTTCGTTGCGCACGGGTTACCGGAACCTCACGGTGCCGCCGGGCTCCGCGAATCAGGGAGAATGGGCGGCATGAGCGTTCGTACCCCGTCATCCGAAGAGTCGGCCGAGGCCGTCCACCGCGCCGGCTTCGCCTGCTTCGTGGGCCGTCCCAACGCGGGCAAGTCCACCCTCACGAACGCTCTGGTCGGGCAGAAGGTGGCGATCACCGCGAACCAGCCGCAGACGACGCGGCACACGGTACGCGGCATCGTGCACCGGCCGGACGCCCAGCTCATCCTGGTGGACACGCCGGGCCTCCACAAGCCGCGCACGCTGCTCGGCGAGCGGCTCAACGACGTCGTGCGGACGACGTGGGCCGAGGTCGACGTCATCGGTTTCTGCCTTCCCGCGAACGAGAAGATCGGTCCCGGTGACCGCTTCATCGCCAAGGAGCTGGCCGGGATCAGGAAGACCCCGAAGGTCGCCATCGTCACCAAGACCGATCTGGTCGACTCCAAGGCCCTCGCCGAGCAGCTGATCGCCATCGACCAGCTCGGCAAGGAGCTGGGCATCGAGTGGGCGGAGATCGTGCCGGTGTCGGCGACGGCGGGCAAGCAGGTGGATCTGCTGGCCGACCTGCTGATCCCGCTGCTGCCGGAGGGGCCGGCGCTCTACCCCGAGGGCGACCTGACGGACGAGCCCGAGCAGGTCATGATCGCGGAACTCATCCGGGAAGCGGCGCTGGAGGGCGTCCGCGACGAGCTGCCCCACTCCATCGCGGTGGTGGTCGAGGAGATGCTGCCGCGCGAGGACCGGCCGGCGGACAAGCCGCTGCTGGACATCCACGCGAACGTGTTCATCGAGCGGCCGAGCCAGAAGGGGATCATCATCGGGCCCAAGGGCAAGCGGCTGAAGGAGGTCGGGATCAAGTCGCGCAAGCACATCGAGGCGTTGCTGGGGACGCCGGTCTTCCTCGACCTGCATGTGAAGGTGGCGAAGGACTGGCAGCGGGACCCCAAGCAGTTGCGGCGGCTCGGTTTCTGAGGGGGCGTGCCCACCCGCCCGCCCGACTCGGTGGCTCCAGAGGTGCCGTCCTGGGGCTCTGCCCCAGACCCCGCCGGGGCTCCGCCCCGGACCCCGTTTCCCACCCGCCCACCCGTCTCGGTGGGTTGAGAAGGCACCCTCCGGGGCTCC
>NZ_JBEXZD010000122.1:0-23095 GCF_040628575.1 Streptomyces sp. NPDC006393 | reverse complement strand
GTGCGACTATCCGCTGCACCTGGGCGTCACCGAGGCCGGTCCGGCGTTCCAGGGCACCATCAAGTCGGCCGTCGCCTTCGGCGCGCTGCTCTCCCGGGGCATCGGCGACACCATCCGCGTCTCCCTGTCGGCCCCGCCCGTCGAGGAGGTCAAGGTCGGCCTCCAGATCCTCCAGTCGCTGGGGCTGCGCCAGCGCGGGCTGGAGATCGTGTCGTGTCCGTCGTGCGGCCGCGCCCAGGTGGACGTCTACAAGCTGGCCGAGGAGGTCACGGCCGGGCTGACCGGCATGGAGGTGCCGCTGCGGGTGGCCGTGATGGGCTGTGTCGTCAACGGTCCCGGCGAGGCCCGTGAGGCCGACCTCGGGGTGGCCTCCGGCAACGGCAAGGGGCAGATCTTCGTCAAGGGCGAGGTCATCAAGACCGTCCCGGAGTCGAGGATCGTGGAGACCCTGATCGAGGAGGCCATGAAGATCGCCGAGGAGATGGAGCGGAACGGAGTCGCGCCAGGCGCCCCCACCGTCACGGGGACACCGACAGTGACAGTGAGTTGATACACGGCACGGACCGAGAGGGGGCCCAGCGTGACCATTCTGGAGAGCATCCGGGGACCACGCGACCTGAAGGCGCTGTCCGAGGCGGAAATCGGGGAACTGTCCGACGAGATACGTGACTTCCTGGTGCACGCGGTCGCCAGGACCGGCGGTCACCTCGGGCCCAACCTGGGGGTGGTGGAACTCACCATCGCACTGCACCGGGTCTTCGAGTCGCCGGTGGACCGGATCCTGTGGGACACCGGTCACCAGAGTTATGTGCACAAGCTACTGACAGGTCGTCAGGACTTCTCCAAGCTGCGCGGAAAGGGGGGGCTGTCCGGCTATCCCTCGCGCGAGGAGTCCGAGCACGACATCATCGAGAACAGCCACGCCTCCACCGCGCTGGGCTGGGCCGACGGGCTCGCCAAGGCACGTCAGGTGCAGGGGGAGAAGGGCCATGTCGTCGCCGTGATCGGGGACGGCGCGCTGACCGGCGGAATGGCCTGGGAGGCGCTCAACAACATCGCGGCCGCCCGGGACCGGCCGCTGATCATCGTCGTCAACGACAACGAGCGCTCGTACGCGCCGACCATCGGCGGCCTCGCCAACCACCTGGCCACCCTGCGCACCACCGACGGCTACGAGAGGGTCCTGGCCTGGGGGAAGGACATCCTCCAGCGCACCCCCGTCGTCGGCAACACCATCTACGAGTCCCTGCACGGCGCCAAGAAGGGCTTCAAGGACGCCTTCGCCCCGCAGGGCATGTTCGAGGACCTGGGCCTGAAGTACGTCGGCCCCATCGACGGGCACGACGTGCGGGCCGTCGAGTCCGCGCTGCGCCGCGCGAAACGCTTCCACGGGCCGGTCCTCGTGCACTGCCTCACCGAGAAGGGGCGCGGCTACGAACCCGCCCTGGCGAACGAAGAGGACCACTTCCACACCGTGGGAGTGATGGATCCGCTCACCTGCGAACCACTCGTCCCGTCCAGCGGCCCCTCCTGGACCTCCGTGTTCGGCGACGAGATCGTGAGGATCGGCGAGGAACGCGACGACGTCGTGGCGATCACCGCTGCCATGCTGCACCCGGTGGGCCTCGGCAAGTTCGCCGAGCGCTTCCCGGACCGCGTGTGGGACGTCGGCATCGCCGAGCAGCACGCCGCGGTCTCCGCCGCCGGCCTGGCCACCGGCGGTCTGCACCCGGTCGTCGCCGTCTACGCCACCTTCCTCAACCGCGCCTTCGACCAGCTGCTCATGGACGTGGCGCTGCACCGCTGCGGGGTCACCTTCGTCCTGGACCGGGCCGGCGTGACCGGTGTCGACGGTCCCTCCCACAACGGCATGTGGGACATGTCCGTGCTCCAGGTCGTGCCGGGCCTGAGGATCGCCGCGCCGCGCGACGCCGACCAGCTGCGCGCCCAGCTGCGCGAGGCCGTCGCCGTGGACGACGCGCCGACGCTGGTGCGCTTCCCGAAGGAGACGGCCGGGCCCGACATCCCGGCCGTGGACCGCGTGGGCGGGATGGACGTCCTGCACCGCGCGGAGCGGACCGAGGTGCTGCTGGTGGCCGTCGGCGTGATGGCGCCGGTGTGCCTCCAGGTCGCCGAGCTGCTCCAGGCGCGCGGCGTCGGCTGCACGGTCGTCGACCCGCGCTGGGTCAAGCCGGTGGATCCGGCGCTGCCGGGACTGGCCGCCGAGCACCGGCTGGTGGCCGTCGTGGAGGACAACAGCCGGGCGGCCGGGGTCGGCTCCGCGGTCGCCCTGGCGCTGGGCGACGCCGAAGTGGACGTACCCGTGCGGAGGTTCGGCATCCCCGAGCAGTTCCTGGCGCACGCCAAACGCGGGGAGGTGCTGGCCGACATCGGCCTCACGCCCGTAGAGATCGCCGGACGGATCAGCGCGAGCCTGACCGCCAGGGACGCGGCCGAGGCCGGGTCCGCCGGTACGGTCCCGGCGCGGCAGGCCGCTACGGCACCGACGCAGCAAGCCGGTACGGTCCCGGCCCAGCAGACCGCCCCGGCCGTCACGGCAGTCAAGGAGAAAACTGAATGACCACGGAGTTCGACCTCGGCGCCCTGCTGGCCGAGCGCGGCGCCGAGCGCTACGAGCTGCACGCCAAGCACCTCAACCACCAACTGCCGCGCATGCTGCACACCATCGGCTTCGACAAGGTCTACGAGCGGGCCGAGGGCGCCCACTTCTGGGACGCCGACGGCAACGACTACCTGGACATGCTCGCCGGGTTCGGGGTGATGGGCCTGGGCCGGCACCACCCCGTGGTGCGCAAGGCGCTGCACGACGTCCTGGACGCCTCGCTCGCCGACCTGACCCGCTTCGACTGCCAGCCGCTGCCCGGGCTGCTGGCGGAGCGGCTGCTGACCCACAGCCCGCACCTGGACCGGGTGTTCTTCGGCAACAGCGGGACGGAGGCGGTGGAGACCGCGCTGAAGTTCGCCCGCCGCGCCACGGGCAGGCCGCGGATCCTGTACTGCGAGCACTCCTTCCACGGCCTGACCACCGGCTCCCTGTCGGTGAACGGCGAGGAGGGCTTCCGGGAGGGCTTCGCCCCGCTGCTGCCCGACACCGCCGTGCCGCTCGGCGACCTCGACGCGCTCGCCCGGGAGCTGAAGAGGGGCGACGTGGCCGCCCTGATCGTCGAGCCGATCCAGGGCAAGGGCGTGCACGAGGCCCCACCCGGCTACCTGCGCGCCGCCCAGGAGCTGCTGCACAAGCACAAGGCGCTGCTCATCGCCGACGAGGTGCAGACCGGCCTCGGCCGCACCGGCGACTTCTACGCCTACCAGCACGAGGACGGAGTCGAACCGGACCTGGTGTGCGTGGCCAAGGCGCTCTCCGGCGGGTATGTGCCGGTCAGCGCGACCCTCGGCAAGGACTGGATCTTCAGGAAGGTCTACTCCTCGATCGACCGGGTGCTGATCCACTCGGCCAGCTTCGGGTCCAACGCCCAGGCCATGGCGGCGGGGCTCGCGGTGCTGTCGGTCATGGAGAACGAGCAGATCGTGGCCAACGCGCGGGCCACCGGCGAGCTGCTGAAGTCCCGGCTCGCGGCGCTGATCGGACGCTACGAGCTGCTCGCCGACGTCCGCGGCCGGGGCCTGATGATCGGCATCGAGTTCGGCCGGCCGAAGTCACTGAAGCTGCGCGGCCGGTGGACCATGCTCCAGGCCGCCCGCAAGGGCCTGTTCGCGCAGATGGTGGTCGTACCACTGCTCCAGCGGCACCGGATCCTCACCCAGGTCTCCGGGGACCACCTGGAGGTGATCAAACTGATCCCGCCGCTGGTCATCGGGGAGGCGGAGGTCGACCGGTTCGTGGACGCCTTCACCGCCGTGATGGACGACGCACACGGCGGCGGACTGATGTGGGACTTCGGAAAGACACTGGTCAAGCAGGCGGTCGCCAACCGGTAGGCGCCGCGGGCCGCGGGCCGCGCCGGCACGGACCCGGTTTCCCGCCCGATTTTTGCCTCTCAGGCAAGAAATTTGCCCGGGAGGCAAGCCTGCGGCTCAATGGAGCCATGAGCTCCCCCGAGTCCGGGCCCCCGGAGGGGCAGGCCGAGAACCTGCCCGCCGTGGCACCCCAGCTGCGTGCGCTGCGCCGCCGCGCCTCCCTCACCCTGGAGGCCGCGGCCCGCGCCGCCGGACTGTCGCCCGCCCACCTCTCCCGCCTGGAGACCGGGCAGCGCCAGCCCTCACTGCCGATGCTGCTCGCGCTGGCCCGTATCTACGGTACGACGGTCTCCGAGCTGCTCGGCGAGACGGTGGCCGACCGTGACGCGATCGTGCGGGCCGCGGACATGGATCCCACTCGGGCCGGCGGCTGGACCTACTGGCAGGCCGGCTCGCCCGGCCGCGGGATGCAGGCGCTGCGGGTCCGTGTCCCGCAGCGCTCCCAGGGCGACATCGTGCGCGTGCACCCCGGCGAGGAGTGGCTGTACGTCCTCAAGGGACGGCTGCGGCTGCGCCTGGGCGACACGGCGTACCTGCTCTCGCCCGGCGACAGCGCGCACTTCGACTCGCTGACCCCGCACCGCATCGCCGCCGAGGATCCCGACGGACTCGAACTCCTGTTCGTACACACCCTGCTGCAGAGCCCCACGGCCGCGCTGTGCCTGGGCCCCCACACCGGAGAGACGCCATGAGCGACCTGGAAGAGAAGTTCCCGCGCGCCCTGTGGGTCCGCCTGATCATCTACATCGCCGTCGGGCATGTCTTCGCCGCGTTCGTCTGGCTGCTGTTCGAGGTCGGCGCCAAGTAGCCGCCGGCCGACGGGGAGCGGCGGCCCAGTGGCGGCCCAGCGGCAGCCCAGTGGTGACTCAGTCCAGCAGCCGCGCCCGCAGCCGCTCCCGGGTCTCGGGGGCGAGCCGCAGCCCCCGCTCCAGGTAGGCGTCGACGCCGCCCCAGGTCTCCTCCACGGTCTCCATGGCCGCCGTCAGGTACTCGGCGCGGGCGTCGAAGAGGGGGCTGAGCAGCTCCATGACCTCGGGGGAGTAGGCCGAGGCGGAGGTGCTGCTGCGGTGCACCTTGTAGCGGCGGTGCTTGGCGTTGGACTCCAGGTAGTCCGCCACGATCGCCTCGCGCTCCACACCCAGGGCGAGCAGGGTCACGGCGATCGAGAGACCGGCGCGGTCCTTGCCGGCGGCGCAGTGCATCAGGGCCGGCACACTGTCCTCCGCGAGGGCGTGCAGCACCCGGGAGTGCTCGCCGGTGCGCTCCTTGATGATCGTGCGGTACGAGGCGACCATCCGGGCCGCGCCCTTGCCGTCCGCGAGGATCCCCCGCAACTGGTCGAGGTCGCCGTCGCGGACCATCTTCCAGAACTCGGCGCCGTCCGCCGGATCGCTCAGGGGCAGATTCACATTGCGCACGCCGGGCAGCTCGACGTCGGGCCCCTCGAGCTTCTTGTCGGCCGCGTTGCGGAAGTCGAAGATCGTGTGCAGGCCCAGGGAGGCGAGGAAGGCCGCGTCCTCCTCGGTCGCGTGGGCCAGGTGACCGCTGCGGAACAGCACACCGTGCCGCACCCTGCGTCCGTCCACGGTCGGCAGCCCGCCCACATCACGGAAGTTGCGCACACCCGCCAGTTCGGGCTCGGTCGACGGGACCTGCTGCGTCACGGGGACTCCTCCCTCTCGGCCCCGCCTTCACGGTTCGTCGGCGGGCACGGCTTCGACGATACGACATGGGTTCCTGGGGCAACGAGGTGTCCCCAGGGGACCCCATCAGGTATTCCCGGCCGGGCGGCGAAAGTGGAGTGGCTTATCTCACCGCCCGTCAACCCTTGCCTACGGTCGCGTAGGTCACATTCCACGGGGAATGATGGGCCGACGTGGCAGACGATTCGAAGAGTGACAGCAGATCAGTGATCGGGTCGTACGTGGCGGTGGGGGACAGCTTCACCGAGGGCGTCGGCGATCCCGGCCCCGACGGGGCGTTCGTCGGCTGGGCCGACCGGTTCGCCGTCCTGCTCGCCGACCGGCGTCCCGAGGGCGACTTCCAGTACACCAACCTCGCCGTGCGCGGAAAGCTGCTCGACCAGATCGTGGCGGACCAGGTCCCGCGGGCCGTCGAACTCGCCCCCGAGCTGGTCTCGTTCAGCGCGGGCGGCAACGACATCATCCGTCCCGGCACCGACCCGGACGACGTGGCGGAACGCTTCGAGAAGGCGGTCGCCCGGCTCGCCTCGGTCGCCGGCACCGTCATGGTGACGACCGGCTTCGACACCCGTGGCGTGCCGGTGCTCAAGCATCTGCGCGGCAAGATCGCCACCTACAACGGCCATGTACGTGCCGTCGCCGACCGCTACGGCTGCCCCGTGCTCGACCTGTGGTCCCTGCGGGCCGTGCAGGACCGCCGCGCCTGGGACGACGACCGGCTGCACCTCTCGCCCGAAGGGCACACCCGCGTGGCCCTGCGCGCCGGCCAACTCCTCGGCCTGGACGTCCCCGCCGACCCGGAGCAGCCCTGGCCGCCGCTGCCGCCCCGCGGCACCCTGGAGATCCGCCGCGACGACGTGCACTGGGCGCGGGAGTACCTCGTCCCGTGGATCGGCCGCCGCCTGCGCGGACAGTCGTCGGGCGACCATGTGACGGCCAAGGGCACGCTGTCCCCGGACGACATCAGGACGCGGATCGCACCGGTGGCCTGACGGACACGGCCGCGCAGCGGAGGTGGCACGGCGGAGGTGGCACGGCGGGACAGGCCACCCGGGCCACGCCCGCCCCGCCACACCGCACCACGCCGGCCGTACCGTCACCGCACGGTGGTGTCGGCCGTACCGTCACCGCGCGGCGGATGCGGTCAACGCCTCCCGCTCCAGCCCGAGTTCACGGGCGAGCGCCTCGTCCACCCACTCCCGGGCCCGGGCGCGGGAGACCGTGCCGCCGTAGGACGTCAGTTGTACGGCCAGCCCGTCGAGCAGGGCCGTCAGACGCAGGGCCGTGGCGTCCGGGTCCGGGCACCGGAACTCGCCGGCCGCCACCCCGTCCGCGACGACGTCGGCGATGGCCGCCTTCCACTGCCGGTCGAGATGGCGTGCGACGTCCCGCAGTGCGGGCTCGCGCAGCGCGGCCGCCCAGCCCTCGATCCACAGCCGCCACCCCTTGGCCGTGCCGGTGGGCGCGTACCAGCGCACGGCGGCCCGCAGCCGGCGCAACGCCGTGGTACGCCGGCCGAGCAGCTCGCGCAGCCGGGCGAGGTCGCCCTCGGCCGCGTGCGCGAACGCGGCGGCGACCAGCTTCTCCTTCGTCGAGAAGTGGTAGAGGACCAGCGCGTTGCTCACCCCCAGTACCGAGGCCACGTCGGAGATCCGTACCGCCGCCACGCCGCGCGCCTCGATCTGCCCGATGGCGGCCCGCAGCAGCTCCTCGCGCCGCTCGGCCACGCTCAACCGCACTCTCGCCACGCGGTCACCCTAATGGCTCCTGCCCCAGAGGCAATGCGAGCGCGAGACCGGACGGGACGGGACGGAAGCAGGGAAAGCCGGGAAACGGACGGGACGGAAGCGAGGAGAGCCGGGAAACGGACGGGACGCGAGCACGGAAACGCACCGCAGCCGGCCGCCGGGGACGATCCGGCGCACGCGCCGGCCGGGCTGTCGGAGGGTCCGTCCATAATGGAAGGCCTCACCGACTCCACCGGGAGGTACCGTGGCCCGCATCCGTCCCCTGAGCTCCGGGCTGCGCGCGCTGCGGCCCCCGGCCTTCGGCGCGGACCCCGACGGAGAGCGCATGGCGCGCATCCGCCGGTCCCCCCACTTCAAGGACGGCGTCTTCCAGAACCCCGGGGGCGCCGCGCGGATCCGGCCCTCCGGCTCGATGCTGGACTTCGCCAAGCTCTACTTCGACAAGGAGGAGCGCCCGCACCGCTCCCCGCGCGGCACCGTACCGGTGCACCCGACCACGTTCGCCGACCTGGCCCGGCCCGCGGCGACGGGGCTGCGCCTGACCTGGCTCGGGCACTCCAGCGTGCTCGCGGAGATCGACGGACACCGGGTGCTCTTCGATCCGGTGTGGGGCGAGCGCTGCTCCCCGTTCCCCTTCGCCGGCCCCCGCCGTCTGCACCCGGTTCCGCTGCCGCTGGCGGCCCTCGGCCCGGTCGACGTGGTCGTCGTCTCGCACGACCACTACGACCACCTGGACATGCCCACCATCAAAGAACTGGCCGGCACGGACACGGTCTTCGCCGTGCCGCTCGGCGTCGGCGCCCACCTCGAACACTGGGGCGTGTCCGCGGACCGACTGCGCGAACTGGACTGGCACGAGTCGACCAAGGTCGGCGGCCTCACCCTGACCGCGACCCCGGCCCGCCACTTCTGCGGCCGGGGCCTGCGCAACACCCAGCACACACTGTGGGCGTCCTGGGTCGTCGCGGGCGAGGAACACCGCGTCCACCACAGCGGCGACACCGGCTACTTCGACGGCTTCCGGCAGATCGGCGCCGACCACGGCCCCTTCGACGCCACGATGATCCAGCTGGGCGCGTACTCCGACTTCTGGCCCGACATCCACATGACCCCCGAGGAGGCCCTGCGCGCCCACCTCGACCTCCAGGGCGGCGAGCCGCAGGGCGTACTCCTCCCCATCCACTGGGCCACCTTCAACCTCGCCCCGCATCCCTGGGCCGAGCCGGGGGAGTGGACGCTGGCCGCGGCCGGCGCGGTCGGACAGGCGGTCGCCCTCCCTGTTCCGGGCCGGCCCTTCGAGCCTGCTGGAGACCTGCCGACGCGTCCTTGGTGGCGGGATGTGTCCTCGCCGCTGAACCGCGAGTGGCCTCTTCCGCAGATCAGGCCGGTTGAGTCGCGTGAGGACCTCGGCCTCGTGGGCGAGGGCTGACCGCGGAGGAGCCGCGGCGTGTCGCGGCTGTGGCCCTCGCCGCGCCCGCGGCACGGGACGTGTCAGCGGTGGCTCAGAACGTTGACCACGCGGCCATTGGGGTCACGAACGAAGAACCGCCGTACTCCCCACTCCTCGTCCTGGAGGGGGTGAACGATCTCCGCGCCGCTGTCCCGCATGACCGCGTAAGCCGCCTCCACGTCGTCGACCTCGACACTCATATCGGGGGTGACCGGGGCGGTCTTGTCCCTGGTCATGACGCTGACCTGCGCCGTCGGACTGGAGGGCGAGGCAAGCGTCGTGATCCAGCCGAGATTCATGACTTCCTCGAAGCCCAACAGGCCGTAGAACTCCCGGCTCTCCTGCGCAGCCTCTGACTGGATGACGGGCATGACACGGCGAACGGCCATCGACGACTCCGGATGAGAACAGACACGGACACGGATCCAGGACTCTCCAGGGGTACTACGGCTCGCCCGTCGCCGTACGCACTTTGGCGACACGTCCTGGTGAAGAACGCCCCCGGCCTCGGCCCCGGCCTCGGAGTCGGGGCGGGGCACCTCGTGGCCCAGCACCTCATCCGCGGGAGGCGCCGCTGACACGCGGCTAGGTGGACTGCTGCGGGGAGCGGAGCACGAGCAGGGTGATCTCGCTGGGGGCGAAGACGCGGAACGGCGGGCCCCAGAAACCGGTGCCCCGGCTGGTGTAGAGGAGGGTGCGGGGGCCGTGGTGGCTGAGGCCGGCGAGGACGGGCTGGTCGATGCGGACCAGGTGGTGGAAGGGCCAGATCTGGCCGCCGTGGGTGTGGCCGGAGAGCTGGAGGTCGATGCCGGCGGCTGCCGCGCGGTCGACGAACTTGGGCTGGTGTGCCAGGAGCAGGACGGGCAGGTCGGGGTCGGCGCCGTCCAGGGCGCCGGCGAGATGGGCGCCGTGACCGGCCAGGCCGGAGGACTCGGCGGTGACGTCGTCCACGCCGGCGACCACCAGGGTGTCGCCTCCGCGTTCGAGCAGCAGATGGCGGTTGCGCAGCGGCTCCCAGCCCAGCTCGTCCATCAGGTCGACCCAGCCCTGGGCCTCGCTGTAGTACTCGTGGTTGCCGGTGACGTAGACACGGGCCCGGGAGGCCCGCACGGTACCGAGGGGGGCGGCCTGGGCACGGCGGCGTTCGGCGGTGCCGTCCGCGATGTCGCCGGTGTGGCAGACCAGGTCGGCCTCCAGGGTGTTCACGGTCTCGCACACCCGCGTCGACCAGCGGGCGCGGTCGAGGGGGCCGTAGTGGGTGTCGGTGACGAGGACGACGCGCAGACCGTCCAGCCCGGCACCCAGCCGTGGGATGTGCACGTCGAGTCGGCGCACGCGTGGCACGCGGCGCGCCTCGGCGTACCCCCAGGCAAGCAGCACCGCGGTCACGCCGAGGACGGCCCAGGTGACGATCCGGGCCCGGTCCTGACTCTCGCCGACGCCGGCCACGGTCAGGGCGAGCCGCAAGAGGACGCCGAGCAGGACGGACCAGGTGAACAGGACCCAGCTCGTCCCCAGCAGGGTGTCACCGACGATCGCCGCCCGGTCCCGCTGGCGCCGGCCGTGGCCGCGCACCATCGCGAGCGGCATACCGATCAGACCGAGGGCGAACAGGGCGGTGCCGGCCGGTGTGACGGGCAGCGGCCAGTGTTGGCCGGCGTACAGCAGCACCCAGCAGGGCACGGCCCACAGCAGGAGCGGGGCGATCAGAGGGATCAGGCGCATCAGGCGCCGCAGCCCGCTCTGCCGCGTCTCGCGCGCTTCGCTGTCGACGGGTCGGGTGTCGCTGGTGTCGGTCACGCTTCCCCTCCTTGACCGGGCTCCCGGTTCGAGGCGATCTTTACGGAACGCGGGCGACGCCGACGTAGAAGCCGCTCAGCTCCTGGGCGGGAGCCGGTGAGTCCTTGTACCACCTGGTCGCTGTGACGAGCCCTGGAGGCACCAGTTCCAGGCCCTCGAAGAACGGCTCGATCTCGGCCCGCGTACGCATGCGCAGAGGGATCTCGCCCTTGCGGTACGTCGTGGTCACCGACGTGACGAGGTGCGGGTGCTCATCGGCGGTGCCGTGGGAGAACATGAAGTAACTGCCCGAGGGCAGCGCGTCGAGAAGCGTCCGCGTCAGAGCGTAGGGGTTTTCCTCGTCGGTGATGAAGTGCATCAGTGCGATCATCGACAGCGCGACGGGCCGGGTGAAGTCCAGGAACGTACGGGCGTGGTCGAGGATGGTTCCCGGCTTCCGTACGTCGGCCTCGATGTAGTCGGTGCTTCCCTCGGGGCTGCTGATGAGCAGGGCCTCCGCGTGCCGTAGCACGATGGGGTCGTTGTCGGCGTAGGCGATCCGTGCCGACGGCACGATGCCCTGCACGATCTGATGCAGGTTCGGCTCGGTCGGGATGCCCGTACCGATGTCGAGGAACTGGTCGATGCCGTTGCCGGCCAGCCAGGCCGCCGCGCGGTGCATGAACGCCCTGTTGCGCATGGCGTTGAGACGCGCTTCGGGTGGCAGCTTCGCCGCCACCTGCTCATCCACCGGATAGTTGTCCTTGCCGCCCAGCAGCCAGTCGTAGACGCGTGCCGGATGGGGCCTGCTCGTGTCGATACGACTTCCGGAGGAGGGGTCCGCCGCCATGCATGACTCCAGCGTGCACTAGATCGCTGACCGGCTCACCGAGGTCGCTTCGTGCGCCGTGGTGAGCGGGTCGAGGGCGTTGCCATTGTGCCATTGGCCTGACCCTCGCGCGCAGTTGTCGATCGATGTCCGGCCCGCTCGAGTGCATGCGCGGGCGCCGACTCAGTCGCTCTCCTCATAGGTCATGAACCAGTGGGTGTCGAACCAGCGTGCCATCGTGAACGGGTGGACCGGGTCGATGAGGACACGGCAGACGAACTCCGCGGTCCGGCAGTCGAAGAGGACGTCCTTGTCGTCGAAGGACCGGACCACGACGGGCCAACGGTCGGGATCGTCGCCGTCGGTCCTCCAGCAGTACAGGTCCTTGTCCTCCGTGCCCGCCCAGCCGAGCAGACCGTCCTCCCGGAGACCCGTCCACGGCTCCTGGTGCAGGTCCAGGTATCCGTCGAAGGCGCCCACGCCGAACGTCTCGACCATGCGCTTGTAGTCGCCCGGCAACGCGGTGCCCAGCCGGGACTCCGTCTCCGCCCAGTCCACGTCCGGCCGCCGGGCGGGCTGTGTCCAGCCGGTGATCCGCAGGAGCCGCTCCATCCAGTCGACGCCCTCCTCCGCGACGACCGCCAGAGGTTCGGGCACCTCTCTGTGAGCGACCACCAGCACCGGCCGCTCGATCCCCTCCCCGTCCCGCGCCGTACCGGCGCCGACCCACTGATCGCCGTACGCCCACGCCCGTATCGTCACGGCCCGGTCCGCGAAGGGGAAGAGGAGCGCCGCGCCCCGGGACTCGTCGACCGTCGGATCGGTGAAGCCGTCGAGCACGAGGGTGCGCGGGACGCCGTACCTGCCGGCGATCAGGTCGGTCAGGCGGCGCGGGTCCAGGCCCCCGGGCAGGTACATGTAGCCGTCACCCGGGCCGAGTTCGGCCAGCAGGTCGCCGACGGTCGCTTGTGTGAGCTCCATGGCGGACAGTGAAGCGCACCGCACTGACAACGCAGGTGCGGCTCCGGGGCGGCGGGGACGTACGCGCACGGGTCGGACGCGGGCGGCCCGATGCCCGACACCCGTCTGATGACCCGTCCCGACGGCCCATGGCACCGTTCCCTTGCTCCGGTACCGCACCGACGGCACCCATGAGGGGATCCCGTGACCGCCACCGCCACCACCGCCGACAGCCCGAACGCGCACTCGCCGGTGATCGTCGACTCCACCGCCCACGGGGGCCGGAGTGTGGCGCTCACGTTCGACGACGGGCCCGACCCGCGGACCACCCCACGGCTCCTGGCGGTGCTGCGCAAGCATCACGTCCGGGCCGTGTTCTGCCTGTGGGGCGACCATGTGCGGGAACACCCCGAGGTCGTGCGGGAGATCGTTCGCGACGGCCATGAGCTGGGCAACCACTCCCTGCACCACGACGACATGTCCGCCTGGACGCCGGAGCGGATCCGCGCGGACCTCCAGCAGACCGGTGCGCTGATCCACCGGGCGGCGCCCGGTGTCCCCGTCCACTGGTTCCGTGCCCCGTACGGCGGTTGGGGGAGAAGCCCGGAGGTCGCCGCCGGACTGGGCATGCGGCCGCTCGGCTGGCGGCTCGCCGTCGGCGACTGGGAGCCGCCGGGCACCGACGAACTGGTGCGCCGCCTGCGGGAGGGCACCACGCCGGGCGCGGTGGTGCTGCTGCACGACGGGGGCGGCGACCGGCGCCGGACCGTCGAGGCCGTCGACCGGATCATCCCCGAGTTCCGCGCCGCGGGCTGGCGGTTCGACCTGCCCGCCCGCCGCGACCGACCGCGTTCCCCGGACAGGGTTCCGCCCGCCGCGGTCCCGTCCTCCCACTCCACCCGCAGGAGCCCTCTGTGAGACATCTCGCCCCCGCGCACCGCCGCCTCACGGCGCTGCTCACGGCCGCGCTCGTGGTGGCCGCCGCACCGGCCGCCGCCGGCCTCACAAGGTACGGCCGCGGCACGGCCCACCACGCGGGCCACCAGCAGGCGGCCCGTACCTGGACCGGCACCTGGGCCACGGCGCCCACCACCACCCCGCCCAAGGTCGTCACCGTCTTCGAGAAGCAGACGATCCGCCAGAGCGTGCACCTCAGCGTGGGCGGCAGCAGCGTCCGGCTGCGGCTCAGCAACGAGTTCGGCACCCAGCCGCTGGAGATCGGCACCATCCGGGTCGCCCGTCCGGCCGGCGACGGCGGCCGGCGGATCGACCCGCGCACCGACCGGGCGGTGACCTTCGGCGGCCGCACCTCGGTGACCATTCCGGCGGGCAGCCCCATGGTCAGCGACCCCGTGGCGCTGCCGGTGCCGGCCGGCTCCGACTTGGTGGTGAGCCTGTACCTGCCGAGGCGCACCCCCGGCTCGACCCTGCACGCCTTCTCGTTCCAGCACAACTTCACCGCCACCGGCGATGTCACCGGGCAGGCCGACATCACGCCCACGGCCACCCAGGACGCCTGGTACTTCCTCAGCGGAGTGAGCGTCTCCGGGACCGCGCCGCACGCGGCCTCCGTGGTCGCCCTCGGCGACTCCATCACCGACGGCGCCAACACCACCCCCAACGCCGACCACCGCTGGCCCGACCTGCTGGCCGCCCGCTTCCGCACCGACCACGACCTGTCCGGCCTGGGCGTCCTCAACGAGGGCATCAGCGGCAACCGGCTGCTGCACGACCCCAACCCCCCGGCCGGCTCGGACGCCGAGTCGTACGCGGCGTACTTCGGCCAGGCGGCGCTCCGGCGCTTCGACCGGGACGTGGCCTCCCAGGCGGGCGCCCGCTATGTGATCGTGCTGCTGGGCGTCAACGACCTGGGCCATCCGGGCACCAGCGCCCCACTGTCCGAGAAGGTCACGCCCGCGGAGGTCGAGGAGGGCTACCGCCAGCTGATCGCCCGTGCCCATGACCGCGGCCTGAAGATCTACGGAGCCACCATCACCCCGTTCCGGGACGACACCTTCGGCTTCTACAGCGCCGAGCACGAGGCCCAGCGGCAGGAGATCAACCACTGGATCCGCACCTCCGGCGCCTTCGACGCCGTGATCGACTTCGACCGGGCACTGCGCGACCCGCGGCAGCCGGACCGGCTGGCCGCCCGCTACGACAGCGGGGACCACCTGCACCCGAACGACGCCGGCACGGCCGCCATGGCGGCCGCGGTCCCGCTGCGGCTGTTCCACTGAGGGGAGAGCGCCCGACGTCGTCCGTACGCCGGGCACTGCGACCCACGTACCCCCACAAGGAGAGTCATGCGCCACCGCTACGACCCCGAGCTGGCCGCCGCCCTCGCTCTCGCGCCCGAGGTCGACATCTCCGACCTGGCCGCGGCCCGGGCCGCGCAGGCGGCGGAGCTGGCCGGGGTCGCGGAGCGGGCGGACAGCGGCGGCGTGGACGTGGCCGACCTGCCGGTGCCCGGTCCGCCGGGCGCTCCCGAGGTCACCCTGCGGACCTACCGTCCGCAGGGGGCCACCGGACCGCTGCCCGTCCTGTACGCCCTGCACGGCGGCGGCTTCGTCCTGGGCGCGCCCGATGTGGACCACGACTCCAACCTGCGGTTCTGCCGCGAGCTTCAGGCCCTGGTGGTCTCCGTCGACTACCGGCTGGCCCCGGAGCACCCCTACCCGGCCGCGCTGGAGGACTGCTGGGCCGGGCTCCTCGCGGTCGCCGCGGGAGCCGCCGGGGACGTCCGGCCGGACCGGATCGCCCTGTGGGGGGACAGCGCCGGGGCCGGGCTGGCCACCGCGCTGGCCATGCTGACCCGCGACCGGGGCGGCCCCGCCGTCCGCTTCCAGTACCTGCACAGCCCGGCCCTCGACGACCGGCTGGCCACGCCCAGCGCGCTCGAGTTCACCGACACCCCCGTGTGGAACCGGCGCAACGCCGTCCTGAGCTGGGAGGCGTATCTGGGCCCCGGCATCCCCGGCTCCGAGGGCGTACCGGCGTACGCCGCCCCGGCCCGGGCGACCGAGGCCGAACTGGCCGGACTGCCACCGGCCTACGTCGCGGTGATGCAGTACGACCCGCTGCGCGACGAGGGCATCGACTACGCCCGCGCCCTGCTGGCCGCCGGTGTCACCGCCGAACTGCACCTCTTCCCCGGCACGTTCCACGGCGCGGCGATGGTGCCGCACGCCGGCGTGGTCCGGCGCGCGACCGCCGAGGCGGTCACCGTCCTGCGCGCGGTGCTGGGCGGCTGAGGGTCACCCGGCGGCGGCCAGGCGCCGTGCGTACAGCGCCAGCTGGGCGCGGAAGCGGTCCTGCGGGTCGCGCAGCCGCCAGCCCGTCGCGTCCTCGACGCGGGCGAGGCGGGCCGCCACCGAGCTGTGGTGCAGATGGAGGGCGGCGGCGGCCTGCCGCAGCGAGCCCGTACGGCAGAACGCGGCCAGCGCGGCCAGGCTGAGCTCGCCGCCCTCCCGGCCCGCCACCCGCTCCAGCGTCCTGACGTCCGGTTGGGCGCGCAGCCGCTCCAGCGGGATGTCGGCCAGCAGCGCGACCGGGCCGAGCGCGTCATGGTCCATCACGGCCTCCACCGGGTCGTCCGCCACCGCGAACCGCAGCGCCGCCCGGGCCTGAGCCCAGGAGAGGCCCGCCTCCAGCGGTGCCGCCGCCCCGCCGACCCCCATCCGCACCCCGCGCGCCGTCACCCACGGGCCGCCGTCGTCGCTCCGCACCACATCGAGCAGCTCCGCGACGGGCGAGGCGGCGCCGTCCCGGCGCTGGACGAGTGCCACACCCAGCTGCCCCACGCCCGCCATCCGGACGGTGCCGCGCGGCGCGCTGCGTCCCAGCACGGCGACGGCCCGCACACCCGGGTCGGCGTCGCCGGCGGCCACCGCGACCACCCGCAGCGGCACCTCGGGAGCCAGACCCAGCAGACGCAGGGCACGCGCGCGGTCCTGGACCGCCTCCCGTTCGGAGAGCACCAGTTCGACCAGGGCCGGATCGGCCACGTGGGGCGCGGCCGACCGGGCGGGTCCGCCGTTCGGCATCCGGGCGGCGACCGCCATCCACTCCAGCACCAGGTCGTCCAACGGGCCCGGACCGCCCGGCCGTTCCAGCCACACCCGGCCCGCCGGCGCCAGCGCCACCGCCCCGGACACCTCGCCGGACCCGCCCGGGAGCGCGGCCCCGTCCGGGCCGAAGCGCACCGTACGGCCGTCCGCCAGCTCCAGCCCAGCCGGGCACTCGGCGAGGCCCGCGGTGGACCTGACCAGCGCCGTCGCGTCGACGGTGGTCCCCAGCAGCGCCTCGAAGTGAGCGATCACCCGCACCGCGGTGGCCGCGTCCGGATCGAGCGCCGACAGGCGCAGCAGCAACCCCTTCACGGCACGCAGTCTAGATACGTACCCGTTCCGGACAGCGCCCCGGCCGTGTGGCGGCCCGGTGGCCGGGCGGTGAGACTGGGAGACAGCGGCGCCTGGAGATGGGTACCTCATGAGCACCATCACGGAAACGATCGAGATCGCGGTACCGGTGCGTACCGCGTACGACCAGTGGACGCAGTTCAAGAGCTTTCCGCGGTTCATGTCCGTGGTGAAGCGGGTCGAGCAGGTCAAGCCGAACGTCACCACGTGGGTCATCGGTGTGGGACCGGTGTGCCGGGAGTTCCATGCGGAGATCGTCGAGCAGGAGCCCGACTCCCATCTGGCCTGGCGCAGCCTCGAGCGGCGTCCCTCCCACCGCGGCGAGGTGTCCTTCCGGCCCGTCGGCGAGGGGAGTACGTCGGTCAGCGTGCGGCTGGAGGTCGAGCCGCGCGGCGTCGCCGGTGCGCTCACCGTCGCGCCCGGGCTGACGAGGCGTGTCGTACGGGCGGAGCTCGGCCACTTCAGGGAGTACATCGAGGGGCTGGGGGAGGCGGGCGGGGCCTGGCGGGGAACCATCCGCAACGGACACGTGCGGCCCGTGGAACCGGAACCGCCGAGGAGCAGGGTGCCCTGCTGGCCGGTCGGTTGACCTCGGGCGGGAACAGGAAGAGCGAGAGGCGACCCGATGAAGAAGCCCCCCGGCGGACAGCCGAAGGACGAGCTGACCGTGACGCCGCCCAAGAAGTGGGCCGCGGGAGTTCCCGCCGTGGTGCACGCCCTGGAGTACTCGCTGGAGCAGACGTCCCCGCTGAAGACCGGGGTGGACCTGCTGACCATGAATCAGGTGGGCGGCATCGACTGCCCCGGCTGCGCCTGGGCGGACCCTGCTCCGGGCCACCGGCACCGCAACGAGTACTGCGAGAACGGCGCCAAGCACATCAACGACGAGGCCACGACGCGGCGCGTCACCGCGGACTTCTTCCGCGACCACAGCGTCTCCGAGCTCAGCCGGCAGTCCGACATGTGGTTGAACCATCAAGGACGGCTCACGGAGCCGATGGTGAAGTGGCCGGAGTCCGACCACTACGAGCCGATCAGCTGGAACGACGCCTTCAGACTGCTCGCCACGGAGCTGAACTCCCTGGACTCGCCCGACGAGGCGGTCTTCTACACCTCGGGCAGGGCCAGCAACGAGGCCGCGTTCGTCCTGCAGTTGTTCGCCCGTGCCTTCGGCACCAACAACCTGCCCGACTGCTCCAACATGTGCCACGAGTCCAGCGGCTTCGCCCTGCACGAGACGCTGGGCACCGGCAAGGGAACGGTCAGCCTGCACGACCTCCACCACGCCGACCTGATCTTCCTCGTGGGGCAGAACCCCGGCACCAACCATCCGCGGCAGCTGTCCGCACTGGAACAGGCCAAGCTCAACGGCGCCCGCGTCATCGCGGTGAACACCCTGCCCGAAGCCGGCCTGCTGAGGTTCAAGAACCCGCAGAAGGCGCGCGGGGTGATCGGGCGCGGCGTGCAGATCGCCGACCGGTTCCTGCACATCCGGGCAGGCGGCGACCTGGCGCTGTTCCAGGCGCTGAACCGGCTGCTGCTGGAGGCCGAGGACGCCCGGCCCGGGCAGGTCCTGGACCACGACTTCATCCAGGCCAACACCAGCGGCTTCGAGGAGTTCGCCGAGCACGTCCGCGCCGTGTCCTGGGACGACGTGCTCACGGCGACCGGTCTGACCCGGACACAGATCGAGGACGTCCGCGACGACGTGCTGCGCAGCGAACGCGTCGTCGTCTGCTGGGCCATGGGCGTCACCCAGCACAAGCACGGGGTGCCCACCATCCGGGAGATCGTGAACTTCCTGATGCTGCGCGGAAACCTCGGCAGGGCCGGAACCGGAGCCTGCCCGGTGCGCGGCCACAGCAATGTGCAGGGCGACCGCACCATGGGCGTCTGGGAGCAGATGCCCGACTCGTTCCTGGACGCGCTGCAACAGGAGTTCGGCTTCGACCCGCCGCGCGCCCACGGAGTGGACTCGGTGAACTCGATCAGGGCGATGCGTGAGGGCCGCGTCAAGTTCTTCCTCGCCCTGGCCGGCAATTTCGTCCGGGCCGCACCGGACAGCGAGGTCACCGAGGCCGCCATGCGCAACTGCCGTCTGACCGCCCACATCTCCACCAAGCTCAACCTGTCCCACACCGTCTGCGGCAGGACCGCGCTCATCCTGCCCACCCTCGGCCGCACCGAACGGGACATCCAGGCCGGCGGCGAGCAGTTCGTCACCGTGGAGAACTCGATGAGCGAGGTGCACACCTCGCGCGGGCGGCTGAAGCCGGCCTCCAAGCTCCTGCTCAGCGAGGTCGCCATCCTGTGCCGGCTCGCCCGCCGGACCCTGAACGGCAAGCCCGACATCCCCTGGGACCGGTTCGAGGCCGACTACGGAGCGATCCGCGACCGGATCTCCCGGATCGTGCCGGGACTGCACGACTTCAACCGGCGGGTGGCCCGCCCGGGCGGCATCCAGCTGCCGAACCCGGTCAACGAGGGCGTGTTCCCCACGGCCGTCGGCAAGGCGCTGTTCACCCGCAACGACTGGGAGGTGCCGCACCTGCCCGAAGGGCACCTGCTGTTGCAGACCCTGCGCTCCCACGACCAGTGGAACACCATCCCGTACACACCCAACGACCGCTACCGGGGCATCCACGGCAGCCGCCGGGTGGTCCTCGTCAACCCGGCCGACCTGACCGAACTCGGCCTGTCCGAAGGACAGCACGTCGACCTGATCGGCGTGTGGAGCGACGGCGCCGATCGTCGCGCCGAGGACTTCGAGGTGGTCCCGTACCCGACCAGCCGGGGGTGTGCCGCCTCGTACTACCCGGAGACCCAGGGCCTGGTGCCCTTGGACAGCGTGGCCGACATCAGCAACCAGCCCACGTCCAAGGGCGTCGTGGTGCGCCTGCGTCCCACGGCATCGCGGACGGGCACCTCCATGGGCTGACCCCGGGCGCCCGGCACCGGCCCGCCGCCGCGAGTAGCATGGCAGGGGCCGGACGGGGAGTGCTCATGGGTGATCGAACCGGTGCGGACGGAGCGGGCCGGGCACGCGCGGCCGCACTCGCCGAACTGGTCGCCTGGGCCGGCCGGCGGCTTCCCAGGCTGATCGACGACGTGTGCACGGCCGTCTGCGAACGCATCGAGCTGTACCGCGAGGACGACGTCGTGCCCCGCGACGACCTGCACCGCTCGATCGCGCTCAACCTGAGGTTCATGATCACCGGCCTGGGCGATCCCGAGGTCACGCCCGATCTGGCCGCGCCGTCCGAGACCGGCCGGCGCCGGGCGCACCAGCGGGCACCGCTGCCCGAGGTGCTCCAGGTGTACCGGATCGGGTGCTCGATGCTCTTCGACGCGCTCATGGCACACGCCCGCCGTGACGGCACGCCGGCCACCCTGGACGCGCTGCTGGAGGCGGCGAGCACGCTGTGGCGGCTCGCCGACGAGCAGGCGCTGGTGCTCACGGAGGCCTACCGGGCCACGACCGCGGAGCTCATGGCCGTGCGGCAGCGGCGGCGCTCGGCCCTGGTGGAAGCCTTGTTCACCGGCAGGCCGGTGGGTGACGCCGGGCCGTGGGAAGTGGGCAAACTGCTCGGCCTGCCCCTGGACTGCAAGCTGGTCGTGGTGGCCGCGGAGACCTGCGGCCTGGCGGAGGAGAGCCTGACCGGGGTCGAGCGGCGTCTCGCCGAGCACGGCATCGTGTCGGCGTGGCAGCTCACCCCGACCACGCAGGCCGGCGTCGTGGCGATGCGGGACGAACAGAGCACCGCCGTGCTGGAGATCCTGCGCGCCGCGGCCGCCGCGCGGACCGGCGTGAGCCCCCCGTACGTCTCGCTCACCGAGACACCGCGCGCCCTGCATCTGGCCCGGACGGCTCTCGCCGAGAGCCCGGCCGGGAAGGCCGAGGTGCGTGTGTTCAGCACCAGCCCGCTGGCCGCCCTGATCGCCCACGATCCCGACGAAGGACGGCGGCTGGCGCAGCAGGTGCTCGGCGCCGTCGTCGACCTGCCGCCGGAGGACCGCGACGCGCTCCTGGACACCCTCGACGCGTTCCTGAGCCACGGCGGCTCGGCCGACCGCGCCGCACGGGTCCTGCACTGCCACCCCAACACCGTCCGCTACCGGCTCAACCGGATCCGCGAGCTGACCGGCCGGCCGCTGAACGAGCCGCTGGCCCTCGCCGAACTGGCGACCGCGGCACAGGCGGTACGCCTCAATGCCGGCCGCTCATGACCCGTGCCGCCCCGCGCCGGACACGGGCTCAGGACGTGAGCGCCACCACCGCCTCGTCGGTGTACACCAGGAAGGTCAGCGTCTGCCGGAAGTACAGCTCGACCTCGTGGGCGTCGTGCGCGGTGTAGCCGATCGCGAGATCCTCGCCCAGCCGCAGCTCGAAGTCGCCGCCCCGGGTGGAGAGCAGGAAGGCGCCGTCGAGCGCGGGCGCCCAGATCGGCGGCCCGTCCAGCAGCCGGCCGAGGTGTTCGGCGATGGGGTAACCGTGATCGGACGTCTCGCTCACCGCGGTGTACGCGTCGGCGCCCAGCAGCAGCGCGTACGGTCCGGCCACCCCGGCCAGCCGCAGCGTCGTCAGGGCCCGGCTCACCGCGTCCGGGTAGTCGCGTGGCTCCGCCGGCAGGGCGAGCACCGGGTGGGAGGTGCGCCCGCGCAGTCCGTCGATGCCCGCTGCCGCGTACCCCTCGAAGACGGCTCTGTCCTCGGCGAACGCCATGGTGCGCGCCGCGTCCTTCACGGGCTGCCAGTCGGAGTCCTGCGCGCCGCGCTCGACGTCGTCCACCGCGTCACGGCCGACCCGGAAGGGAACCCGCAGTTCGACCAGCGGCCGCGCCTGGCGCAGCCGTGCGGTGACGCCAGGGGCGGGAGCGTCGATGCCGGTGAGGTGACCGGTGCCCACCGCCGCCAGCGTGGGGCCGTCGGGGCCCGTCACGTCCACGACACGACGCCCTCCCAGGTTGCGCTCGAAGGTGCGGCGGGCCTCGTCCTCGATCTGCGTCCACGCGGCGGGTGTGATCGGGGCGAGATCGCGGTGGAGGTTGTTGCTCTCAGCGGGCGTCGACATGTCATCAGGCTCCTTTGAGGCTGCCGATCCCCAGCGAACCCCCGGCCGTACGCGGGCTCGCGGGCGGTCCGGGCGGATCGTCGAGGAAGTCCGCGCTCGGCACGTGGAAGAGGCCGCCGGTGACCGCGGTGGAGAAGTCCAGGATCCGGTCGTGGATGCCCGGCCGGTCACCGAGGAACATGTTGCGCAGCATGTGCTCGGTCACCTCGGGAGTGCGGGCGTAGCCGATGAAGTAGGTGCCGAACTCCCCGTCCCCGACGCGGCCGAACGGCATGTTGTCCCGCACGATCTTCCGCTCCTCGCCGTCCTCGTCGGTGACCGTGTTGAGGGCGACATGGGAGTCGGCGGGCTTGACGTCGTCGGGCAGTTCCACGTTGTTCAGCTTGGTCCGGCCGATGACCTTCTCCTGTTCCTCGATCGGCAGCGCCTTCCAGGCGGTGAGGTCGTGCAGGTACTTCTGGACGATGACGTAGCTGCCGCCGGCGAATTCGGGGTCCTCGTCGCCGATGAACACCGCGTCGTCGGCGAGTTGTCCCTCGGGGTTCTCGGTGCCGTCGACGAAGCCGAGGAGGTCGCGTTCGTCGAAGGACTTGAACCCGTGGACTTCGTCGACCACCGTGACCGCTCCCCGCAGCCGTTCGGTGACCAGCTGGGCCAGCTCGAAGCAGAGGTCCATGCGGCGGGCCCGCAGATGGAAGAGGAGATCGCCCGGTGTGGACGGCGCGTGGTGGCGGGCGCCCGTCAGCGGCACGAAGGTGTGCAGCTCGCGCGGGCGCGGCCCGGCGAAGAGCCGGTCCCACGCGGTGGATCCGATGCCCACGACACAGGTGAGCCCGGCGTCCGGAGCCCGGAACCCCACCGACCGTCGCAGCCCCGCCAGGTCCGGGAGCAGGTCGCGAACGACGGCCTCGCCCCCGGACGTGATGGTGCAGACGAGGAACACGGCGGACTTGGCCGGCGGGGCGATCACGGACTGCGACTCGACCACAGGGCATGCCTCCTGGTTGCCGGGGGTGTCACGGGGTCAGCGAGCCGCTTCTGCCGCTGTTGTTTCGTCGCTCGGGGCGGGGTGGTGGACGGTGCAGTGGAGGGTGTCCTTGACGACGTCGGCGACGATGGTGTCGCCGGGTTCGGC
>NZ_JBEXZD010000121.1:0-23773 GCF_040628575.1 Streptomyces sp. NPDC006393 | reverse complement strand
ACCGGCTGTCCCGAGTGCCCCGGGCTCCTCAGTGCCCCTCCGGTGCGCGTGGCGGGCTGACGGTCGTGCGCGGTGAGCGCCGCTGGGACGAGGTGCGCACGATCAGCTCGGTCGGTATGACCTGCTCGACCGGGTGGTCGGACTCGTGTCCCTCGATGGCGTCGATGAGCAGCTGCACCACCGCCGTGCCGATGCGGCGCGGCTTGAGGGAGAGCGTGGTGATGGGCGGCTCGGTGTTGGCGTACACCGTGGACTCGCTGCAGCAGACCAGCAGCAGGTCGTCGGGGACGCGCAGGCCGTAGCGGCGGGCGGCGGCGAGCAGGTCGGTGCCGTTCGGGTCGAACAGCCCGTAGACGGCGTCCGGGCGGTCGGGGCGGGCGAGCAGCCGGTCGGCGGCGACAGCGCCCGCGCAGGGGTCGTGGGCGGGATAGGCCTCGTACACCGGGTCCTGTCCGACGCGCTCGCACCAGTGCAGGTAGGCGGTGGTCGACAGGTGGGTGTAGGTGTCCGTGGTGGTGCCGGTGAGCAGGCCGATGCGGCGGGCGCCGGCCTCGGCGAGGTGGTCGAGGATGTCGAGCACGGCGGCCTCGTGGTCGTTGTCGACCCAGGCGGTGACGGGGAGCGAACCGGCCGGGCGGCCGTCGCTGACCACCGGTAAACCCTGACGGACCAGTTCGCTGACGACCGGATCCTGGTCGGAGGGGTCGATGACGACCGTGCCGTCCAGGGCGACGTTCGACCACACGTCGTGGCGTGAGGTCGCGGGGAGGATGACGAGGGCGTAGCCGCGGGCGAGCGCGGCGGAGGTGGCGGCGCGGGCCATCTCCGCGAAGTACGCGAACTCGGTGAAGGTGAAAGGTTCATCCCCGTACGTCGTCACGGTCAGGCCGATGAGGCCCGACTTGCCGGTACGAAGGGTGCGGGCCGCGGCCGAGGGCCGGTATCCCAGCCGGTCGGCGACCTCGCGGACATGGCGTCGGGTGGCGTCCGGGAGCCTGCCCTTGCCGTTGAGGGCGTCGGAGACGGTCGTGATGGAGACTCCGGCGGCGGCGGCCACGTCTCTGATGCCCGCCCGGCCCGGCCGACTGCCTCGACGTGAGGTTTCCGCGCGGCTCACCTGGTGCTTCCCTGCTGCTGTCATGGCGAGCCGATAGTAGGGCTCATGGGGTGGGGTAGTGCGGACGCATATGCGCGCATTGACAGGCACGTTTCTGCATGGTCATCTCCGCCCAACTACCTTAGAAAACAAGTCAGTTAGCCGTTGGAATGCCAGGAGATGACGCGGTGGCACGCGTGCGCCTGGCGTGCCTCCGAGGTCTCGAAGAGGTCTCAACTCACCTTCACGAGGGATGCGCGCCACGGCGCGAGCCACCGGCGCGTAGATATATGTGTGGCGCGCCCCTCGTATCCGTACATATTCGTACGATGATGCCGCCGACGTCGCTGATGCGGTGCGACAGTCCAGGTCGGCGGCCGGACGGGAGTGATGGGGCCCGACCCGTTCGCACGGGCGCCCAATCCTCATAAGGTGTGCAGTATTGAAAGCCGGTGTGGTCACGAGGAGGACTGCGGTGAGCGAGACGAGCCCGAAGCTGCGCGCCGAGCTGGAGGGTATCCCCACCTACAAGCCGGGCAAGCCCGCCGCGGCCGGCGGCCCGGTGGCATACAAGCTGTCCTCCAACGAGAATCCGTATCCGCCGCTGCCGGGTGTCATGGAGACGGTGACGGCCGCCGCCTGCTCCTTCAACCGGTACCCGGACATGGCGTGCAGCGCGCTGACCGAGGAGCTGGCCGAGCGTTTCGGGGTGCCGGCCTCCCACATCGCCACCGGCACCGGCTCCGTCGGTGTCGCCCAGCAGCTGCTCCAGGCCACCAGCGGCCCCGGCGACGAGGTCATGTACGCCTGGCGTTCCTTCGAGGCCTACCCGATCATCACGCAGATCAGCGGGGCGACCTCGGTGCGGGTCCCGCTGACGCCGGGCGATGTGCACGACCTGGACGCGATGGCGGACGCGATCACCGACCGCACCCGCCTGATCTTCGTCTGCAACCCCAACAACCCGACCGGCACGGTGGTGCGGCGGGCCGAGCTGGAACGCTTCCTCGACCGGGTGCCCGGCGATGTCCTGGTGGTGCTCGACGAGGCTTACCGCGAGTTCATCCGCGACGCCGAGGTGCCGGACGGTGTGTCGCTGTACCGGGAGCGGTCCAACGTCTGTGTGCTGCGCACGTTCTCCAAGGCCTACGGCCTGGCCGGGCTGCGAGTGGGCTTTGCGATCGCCCATGAACCGGTGGCGGCGGCGCTGCGCAAGACGGCGGTGCCGTTCGGAGTGAGCCAGCTGGCCCAGGACGCGGCGGTCGCCTCGCTGCGCGCCGAGGACGAGCTGCTCGGCCGGGTCGGCTCGCTGGTGTGCGAACGTACGCGCGTGGTCGACGCGCTGCGCGCGCAGGGCTGGACGGTGCCCGAGACGCAGGCGAACTTCGTGTGGCTGCGGCTGGGGGAGCGGACGATGGCCTTCGCCCAGGCGTGTGAGCAGGCGGGCGTGGTCGTGCGGCCGTTCGCGGGCGAGGGGGCGCGGGTGACCGTCGCGGAGACCGAGGCGAACGACCTCTTCCTGAAGACCGCGGAAGCGTTCCGCAGGGAGGCCTGAGCGGCCGTTCCGATCTTCTGATCGCTGCTCGTTCTTCCGATCTCCCTCACCTTGACCCTCATCTTGATCCGCCGGACGGGCCCTTAGTCCTCGAGAGCTTCCACACGTACCGGGTCGCCGGCGCGCACGGTCGCCAGGCGGCGGGGGTCGCCGTCGATCCGGCCGAGGACGTTGCACGGGCTCGCGAGGCGGCACTCTCCCCCGAACTCCGTTCGGGGGAGACCCCAGCCTTGCGAGATCGGCGTGGGCCCATAAGGGACGGCCAGAGCATCACCGTCGGTCCAGAAGGCGACCGTGCCGGGATCGACGACCTGCCGGGCGTCCGTTTCACGTGGAACGCAGACGCCGGTGTCGAAGTAGACCTCCTCGCCCCAGGTCTGGGCGGTGGAGACCAGGGGCAGCTCCTTGGCGAGGGCCCGGGTGGTCGGGGTGTCGTCGAGGGTCGCGGTGAGGTGTCCCGCGGGCCAGGAAATCCGTATCTGCATGAGGCGCAATTCAACAACTTGTTGAAGTTCTTGCCAAGGCCTTGACGTGACGGCGAAGGGGGACCCCCGGGTTCCCCGCCGAAAATCAGTGCGTCATAATTGCTTGTGAATGTGAACGCGTTCACAAGCGAGTCCGATTGCTGCCTTGTTGTGTAGGACACACCGGGGCAAACCGCCGCCGTGACCACGGCGACGTAAGGAGAGTGACGACGTGAACCTGGCTTTGGCGCCGGAGACACTGGCGCGCTGGCAGTTCGGCATCACGACCGTCTACCACTTCCTGTTCGTTCCGCTGACGATCTCTCTGGCCGCTCTGACGGCCGGGCTGCAGACCGCCTGGGTGCGCACGGAGAAGGAGAAGTACCTCAGAGCGACCAAGTTCTGGGGCAAGCTCTTCCTGATCAACATCGCCATGGGTGTGGTCACCGGCATCGTGCAGGAGTTCCAGTTCGGCATGAACTGGTCGGACTACTCCCGCTTCGTCGGCGACATCTTCGGTGCCCCGCTCGCCTTCGAGGCACTGATCGCGTTCTTCTTCGAGTCGACCTTCATCGGCCTGTGGATCTTCGGCTGGGACAAGCTCCCCAAGAAGATCCATCTGGCGTGCATCTGGATGGTGTCCCTCGGCACGATCCTCTCGGCGTACTTCATCCTCGCGGCCAACTCGTGGATGCAGCACCCCGTCGGCTACCGGATCGACAAGGCCAGGGGCCGCGCCGAACTCACCGACTTCTGGGCCGTCCTGACCCAGAACACCGCGCTCAGCCAGGCCTTCCACACCCTCTCCGCCGCCTTCCTCACCGGTGGCGCCTTCATGGTCGGCATCGCCGCCTACCACCTGCTGCGCAAGAAGCACGTGAGCACGATGAAGACCTCGCTGCGGCTCGGCCTGGTCACCGTCGTCATCGCCGGCCTGCTCACCGCCGTCAGCGGTGACACCCTCGGCAAGGTCATGTTCAAGCAGCAGCCGATGAAGATGGCCGCCGCTGAGGCGCTGTGGGACGGACAGAAGCCGGCCCCCTTCTCGCTCTTCGCCTACGGCGACGTGGAGAAGGGCCACAACACGGTCGCGATCGAGATACCCGGCCTGCTGTCCTTCCTGGCCGACGACAGCTTCAGCTCCTACGTCCCCGGCATCAATGACGTCAACAAGGCCGAGCAGCAGAAGTTCGGGCCCGGCGACTACCGGCCCAACATCCCCGTGACCTTCTGGGGCTTCCGCTGGATGATCGGATTCGGCATGGCGTCCTTCGCCATCGGCCTGGCCGGACTCTGGCTCACCCGCAAGAAGTTCATGCTGCCGGAGCATCTGCGGGTCGGTGAGGACGAGGTGCCGCACCTGGTCCTGTTCAGGAACAAGGCACTCGGTCCGCAGCTGACGACGTGGTACTGGCGGATCGCGATCTGGACGCTCGCGTTCCCGCTGATCGCCAACTCCTGGGGCTGGATCTTCACCGAGATGGGCCGCCAGCCCTGGGTCGTCTATGGCGTGCTGCAGACCCGGCACGCGGTCTCCCCCGGCGTCTCCCAGGGCGAGGTCATCACCTCCATGACCGTCTTCACCCTGCTCTACGCCATTCTCGCCGTCGTCGAGGTGAAGCTGCTCGCGAAGTACGTCAAGGCCGGCCCGCCGGAGCTCACGGAGGCCGACCTCAACCCGCCCACGAAGATCGGCGGCGATGTCCGTGACGCCGACAAGCCGATGGCCTTCTCGTACTAGGCCGAGGGAGGCACAGTCATGGAACTGCACGACGTCTGGTTCGTCCTCATCGCCGTCCTGTGGACCGGTTACTTCTTCCTGGAGGGCTTCGACTTCGGGGTCGGCGTCCTCACCAAGCTGCTCGCCCGGAACCGGGCCGAGAAGCGGGTTCTGATCAACACCATCGGCCCCGTCTGGGACGGCAACGAGGTCTGGCTGCTCTCCGCGGGCGGCGCCACCTTCGCCGCGTTCCCCGAGTGGTACGCCACGCTCTTCTCCGGCTTCTACCTGCCGCTGCTGGTCATCCTGGTCTGCCTGATCGTGCGGGGCGTCGCCTTCGAGTACCGGGCCAAGCGGCCCGAGGAGAACTGGCAGCGCAACTGGGAGACCGCCATCTTCTGGTGCTCGCTCCTTCCCGCCTTCCTGTGGGGCGTGGCCTTCGGCAACATCGTGCACGGGGTGCCGATCGACCGGAACCTCGAATACGTCGGCGGCGTCGGCGACCTGCTCAACCCGTATGCGCTCCTCGGCGGCCTGGTCACCCTGACGCTGTTCACCTTCCACGGTGCGGTGTTCACGGCGCTGAAGACCGTCGGCGACATCCGGGAACGGGCGCGCGGGCTGGCCCTGCGTCTGGGCCTTGTGACGGCCGTCGTGGCCCTGGCCTTCCTGTTGTGGACACAGGCCCACTCGGGCAACGCCCGGAGCCTGGTGGCGCTGGTCGTGGCGGTGGGGGCCCTTGTCGCCGCACTGGGGGCCAACCAGATCGGGCGGGAGGGATGGGCGTTCGCCCTGTCCGGTCTCACCATCGTGGCCGCCGTGGCGATGCTCTTCCTGTCGCTCTTCCCGAACGTCATGCCGTCCACGCTGGACGCGGACTGGAGCCTGACGGTCACCAACGCCTCCTCCAGCCCCTACACCCTGAAGATCATGACTTGGTGCGCGGGGATCGCCACACCGATCGTCCTGCTCTACCAGGGGTGGACCTACTGGGTGTTCCGTAAGCGGATCGGCACGCAGCACATCGCCGAAGCCGCGCACTGAGTCCGACCGGGGTGTGTTTCGCGTGAGACACACCCCTCTGGACCGAAGGGCATGTTTCACGTGAAACCGATCGATCCGCGTCTCCTCCGCTACGCGCGGGCCACCCGGCTCTTCCTGATGGCCGTCGTCGGCCTGGGGGTTCTCGGCGCGGGCCTGGTCATCGCGCAGGCCATGCTCATCGCCGACGTAGTGGTCGGCGCCTTCCAGCACGGGATGGCGGTCAGCGAACTCCGCACTCCCCTGCTGCTGTTGGCGACGGTCGCCTGCGGCCGAGCACTGGTCTCCTGGCTCACCGAGCTCGCCGCGCACCGGGCGAGCGCGGCGGTGAAGTCCGAACTGCGCCGCCGGCTGCTGGACCGCGCGGCGGCGCTGGGTCCCGGATGGCTCAGCGGGCAGCGGACCGGCTCGCTGGTGGCGCTGGCGACCCGCGGCGTCGATGCCCTGGACGACTACTTCTCGCGCTATCTGCCGCAGTTGGGGCTCGCGGTGGTCGTCCCCGTGGCGGTACTGGCGCGGATCGTCACCGAGGACTGGGTGTCGGCGGCCATCATCGTCGGCACCCTTCCGCTCATCCCCGTCTTCATGATGCTGATCGGCTGGGCCACCCAGTCCCGCATGGACCGCCAGTGGCGGCTGCTGTCCCGGCTCTCCGGTCACTTCCTGGACGTGGTCGCGGGACTGCCGACCCTGAAGGTTTTCGGCCGGGCCAAGGCGCAGGCGGAGTCAATCCGGCGCATCACGGACGAGTACCGGCGCGCGACCCTGCGCACCCTGCGGATCGCCTTCCTCTCCTCCTTCGCACTGGAGCTGCTGGCCACGCTGTCGGTGGCCCTGGTCGCCGTGACGATCGGCATGCGGCTGGTCAACGGCGACATGGACCTGTACACGGGCCTGCTCATCCTCGTCCTCGCGCCGGAGGCCTACCTGCCGCTGCGCCAGGTCGGCGCCCAGTACCACGCCGCGGCGGAGGGACTGGCGGCCGCGGAGGAGATCTTCGCCGTGCTGGAGACGCCGCTGCCGCAGTCCGGAGCGGCAGCCGTCCCCTGCGGGGCGCTGACCTTCGAGGACGTGCGCGTCCGCTATCCCGGACGGTCGGTGGACGCCGTGGCCGAGGTGTCCTTCGCCGTGCGGCCGGGGGAGACGGTCGCGCTCGTCGGGCCGAGCGGCGCCGGCAAGTCGACCCTGCTGAACGTTCTGCTGGGCTTCGTCCGGCCCACCGAGGGCCGGGTGCGCGTCGGGGGAGCCGATCTCGCCGACCTCGATCTGGAACAGTGGCGGTCCCGTATCGCCTGGGTGCCGCAGCGCCCGCACCTGTACGCCGGGACGATCGCCGAGAACGTACGGCTGGCACGGCCCGACGCGGACGAGGCGGCCGTACGCAGGGCGCTGGCCGACGCCGGGGCCCTGGGGTTCGTCGATGCGCTGCCGGACGGGACGCGGACCGTGCTCGGTGAGGACGGCGCCGGACTCTCCGCCGGTCAGCGGCAGCGACTCGCGCTGGCGCGGGCCTTCCTCGCCGACCGGCCGATCCTGCTGCTGGACGAGCCGACGGCCGCGCTGGACGGAGCCACCGAGGCCGAGGTCGTGGCGGCGGTGCGGCGGCTGTCGGCCGGGCGGACGGTGCTGCTCGTCGTCCACCGGCCGGCCCTGCTGGGGGTCGCGGACCGGGTGGTGCGGCTGGACGGCGCCCACCGGCACGGCCTTGCGCCCGCCGCGCTGGTGCCCGTGAGCCGTCCGGAACCCACGGCGGAGACGGTGCGCGAAGGCGCGCTCACTCCGGAGGGCGGGTCCGGGAACGCGACCGTAGCGGCGACAGGCGGCGTCCTCACCCGGGTCCGTGCGATGTCAGGCCCCCGGCGCGGGCGCCTCGCCCTCGCCCTGCTCCTCGGCAGCCTCGCCCTGGGCAGCGCCGTCGGACTCATGGCCACCTCCGGATGGCTCATCTCCCGGGCCTCGCAGCATCCTCCCGTGCTCTACCTGATGGTGGCCGTCACGGCGACACGGGCCTTCGGTATCGGCCGGGCCGTGTTCCGGTACGCGGAACGGCTGGTGTCCCACGACGCGGTGCTGCGGATGCTCGCGGACACACGGGTGGCCGTCTACCGGCGCCTGGAGCGGTTGGCGCCCGCCGGGCTGCGTGGGCTGCGCCGGGGCGATCTGCTGACGCGGCTCGTCGCCGATGTCGACGCGCTGCAGGACTACTGGCTGCGCTGGCTGCTGCCGGCTGGCGCGGCGCTGGTGGTGTCCGCAGCCTCCGTAGCCTTCACCGCCTGGCTGCTGCCCGAGGCCGGTGCCGTCCTCGCCGTCGGGCTGCTCGCGGCCGGCGCCGGTGTCCCGTTGGTCACCGGCGCCGTGGCCCGGCGCGCCGAGCGGCGGCTGGCCCCGGCCCGCGGCGCCCTCGCGACCCGTGTGACCGACCTGCTCACCGGGACCGCCGAACTGACGGTCGCCGGCGCCCTGCCCGCCCGTGCCGCCGAGACGCGACGGGCCGACGATGCGCTGACCCGGATCGCCTCGCGCGCGGCCACCGCCACCGCGCTCGGTGACGGGCTCACCGCCCTGGTCTGCGGGCTGACCGTCGCGGCGGCGGCCCTCGTCGGCGTCCAGGCGGTCGCCGGCGGACGGCTGAGCGGGGTGGCCATGGCCGTCGTCGTCCTCACCCCGCTCGCCGCCTTCGAAGCGGTGCTCGGCATGCCGCTCGCCGTGCAGTACCGGCAGCGGGTGCGTCGCAGCGCGGAGCGCGTGCACGAGGTCCTGGACGCCCCCGGGCCCGTCCGTGAGCCCGAGCGACCCCGGCAGGCGCCCGCGTCGCCGTTCCCGCTCGCCGTCAGGGGCCTGACGGCCCGGCACGCTGGGCAGGGCCGGGATGCCCTCACCGGGCTGGACCTGACCCTGGAGAAGGGCCGCAGGGTGGCGGTGGTCGGGCCGTCGGGATCCGGCAAGACGACGCTGGCACAGGTGCTGCTGCGGTTCCTCGACCCGGGGTCGGGCGCTTACACGCTCGGCGGCGTCGACGCCCGCGCGCTGGACGGCGACGACGTACGACGGCTCGTCGGGCTCTGTGCCCAGGACGCGCACCTCTTCGACAGCTCGGTGCGGGAGAACCTGCTGCTGGCGAAGAAGGACGCCACCGAGCCCGAGCTGCGTGACGCGCTGGCCCGGGCCCGGCTGCTGGACTGGGCCGACACTCTGCCCGACGGCCTCGACACGCTCGTCGGCGAGCACGGCACGCGGCTGTCCGGTGGCCAGCGGCAGCGGCTGGCCCTGGCCCGTGCGCTGCTCGCGGACTTCCCCGTCCTGGTCCTCGACGAGCCCGCCGAGCACCTGGATCTCGAGACCGCCGATGCGCTCACCGCCGATCTGCTGGCCGCCACCGAGGGCCGTACGACGGTGCTCATCACCCACCGCCTGGCCGGACTGGAGGCCGTGGACGAGGTGATCGTGCTGGACGAGGGCCGTGTGGTCCAGCGGGGGCCGTACGCGGAGCTGGCGGCCCTTCCCGGGCCGCTGCGGCGGATGGCGGAGCGGGAGGCCGCGGCGGAGCTGCTGGTGGGGGTGCGGTAGCGGCGCGCTCCCGGAGAACTACCGCCGCTCCCCCAGCAGCCGCTCGATCACGACGGCGACACCGTCCTCGTTGTTGGCGACCGTGCGGCCGGACGCCGCGGCGATCGCGTCGGGGTGGGCGTTGCCCATGGCGTAGGACCGGCCGGCCCAGGTGAGCATCTCGATGTCGTTCGGCATGTCGCCGAAGGCGACGACCTCCTCGTGCGAGATGCCGCGCTCGGCGCAGCACAGGGCCAGCGTGCTGGCCTTGGAGACGCCCGGGCCGCTGATCTCCAGCAGGGCGCTGGGGCTTGAGCGGGTGATGGTGGCGCGTTCCCCGACGGCGAGGCGGGCGACGGTGAGGAAGGCGTCCGGGTCCAGCGTCGGGTGGTGGGCGAGGATCTTCAGGACCGGCTGCCCGGCGGCGACGCTGCCGGGTGCCAGCAGCTCCTCGGCGGGCGCGAGGGCGTCCGGCACCTCCATGTGCAGCTTCGGATAGTCCGGCTCCTGGTAGAAGCCGTACGTCTGCTCGACCGCGTAGACCGTGCCGGGCGCCGCCTCGCGCACCAGCCGAACAGCGTCCAGCGCGTTCTCCCGCGCCAGTTCGCGGATCTTCACGAAGCGGTGTGCGCCGGGGCCGCCGTGGAGGTCGACCACGGCGGCGCCGTTGCCGCAGATCGCCAGGCCATGGCCGTGGACATGGTCGCTGACGACGTCCATCCAGCGGGCCGGGCGGCCGGTGACGAAGAAGACCTCGATACCCGCCTCCTCGGCTGCGGCGAGGGCGGCGACCGTGCGGGGCGACACCGACTTGTCGTCGCGCAGCAGGGTTCCGTCGAGGTCGGTGGCGATGAGCCGTGGCTTGACGACGGGAGCACCTCCCGACTCGAGCGAGGTCGAGAGCTTGGGAGAGGCCGGGGGCTCGGGCTGTCGAGTCGCTGAGGTCACCGGGTCATTGTCCCGCATATGCCCGCACGCCCGTGCGGGAGTGTGCACATTTGAGGGGTCGCCTCGGTCACGTCAGCTGGGAGGGCGCTTCCATGGCGATCCGTTCGAACACCTTCTCGTCCGCGGCGAAGTCCGAGTCGGGGATCGGCCAGTGGATCACGATCTCGGTGAACCCCAGCTCCTGGTGGCGGCCGGCGAAGTCGACGAAGGCGTCGAGGGACTCCAGCGGACGCCCCCGGTCAGGAGTGAAGCCCGTCAGAAGGATCTTGTCGAGGCCGGCGACGTCGCGGCCGATCTCGGCACACGCGTCGGCGAGCTTCTCGGCCTGGCCGCGGAGGGCCTGCACCGACTGCGCCGGCGTGCCGTTCTCGAACAGCTTCGGATCGCCCGTGGTCACCCACGCCTGGCCGTACCGGGCGGCCAGCCGCAGCCCGCGCGGGCCGGTGGCGGCCACCGCGAACGGCAGCCGGGGCCGCTGGACGCAGCCGGGGATGTTGCGGGCCTCGTGCGCCGAGTAGAAGTCGCCCTCGTACGACATGCCCTCCGTGCCGTCCTCGGTCAGCAGCCGGTCGAGCAGCAGGACGAACTCGGCGAAGCGATCGGCACGCTCGCGGGGAGTCCAAGGTTCCTGGCCGAGCGTGGTGGCGTCGAAGCCGGTGCCACCCGCGCCGATGCCGAGGGTCACCCGGCCGCCGGAGATGTCGTCGAGCGAGATCAGTTCCTTGGCGAGGGTGACCGGGTGCCGGAAGTTCGGCGAGGTGACCAGGGTGCCCAGGCGGAGCCGCTCGGTCGCGGCCGCGGCCGCGGTCAGCGTGGGCACGGCACCGAACCACGGGCCGTCCCGGAAGCTGCGCCAGGACAGGTGGTCGTAGGTGTAGGCGGTGTGGAAGCCCAGCTGTTCGGCGCGCGTCCACGCCGAACGGCCGCCCTCGTGCCAGCGGCGGTAGGGAAGGATCACGGTGCTCAAGCGCAGACTCATGGACGCGAGCCTAAGCGGCTACCGGTGTTTCACGTGAAACCGTCACCGCGCGCGGCTGTTCAGCCACGGAGTGAGGCCGATCATGGGGATGCGCTCCTTGTACGTGCGGTCGCCGGGCAGGGGCACGACCATGCGGTAGCCGGGCGGGAAGCGCCGCCCTTTGACGTATGCCATGCCGTCGAGGACGGCGCGGAGAAAGGCGGGGACGTCGTCGCGGGGCAGATCGGGGAACTCCACGCCCTCGACGGTGATCAGTGCGTCGTCCTCCGGGTAGAGCCGCACGGCGATCCGGGGCAGGCCGCCGAACTCGATGAAGGCCTCGTGCGGGAGCGACCCGTCCGGATCGCTGGTCACGCCGACGCCGGCGGCGCTGCGACGGGAGGTCTGGTCGGCGCCGATGTCGTGGGTCACCTCGATCTCGCGTGCGTACGCGGCCGCGATGGCGCGGCAGGCGGTGACGGCGGCCTCGGTGGTGGGCAGGTGGCGGTCCATGGCGACGATCATGCCCGGGCCGGGTCAGTGACCCGAGGGAAACCGCAGGTACCGCGGTGGCACTGCCTTGGTCAGCCATACCCCGTTGGCGCTGACGTGGAAGACATGGCCGTCCCGGTGCATGGCGGAGGCGTCGACGGCGAGCACGACGGGGCGGCCGCTACGGGCGCCGACGCGGGTCGCGGTCTCCCGGTCCGGTGAGAGATGCACGTCGTGCCGGTTCATGGGCCGCAGCCCCTCGGCGCGGATCGCCTCCAGATTGCGGGCCACGGTCCCGTGGTAGAGGCAGGACGGCGGGGTCGCCGGGGGCAGTCCGAGATCGACGTCGATGCTGTGGCCCTGGCTGGCGCGGATGCGGTCGCCCTCGATCGCGAACCGCTGCTTGTCGTTGTTTGCGACGACCTGGTCCAGTTCCTCGCGGGTGAAGGGGAAGCCGTGGGCGGCAGCCGCCGCGATCAGCGCGTCGATCCCCACCCAGCCGCTCTCGTCCAGGGTGAGCCCGATCCTCCCGGGTTGGTGGCGCAGGTGCTTGGAGAGGTACTTCGACACCTTCACGGTGCGTCTTTCGTCCATGCCACCAGCGTGCCGGGAGAGACGAGCATCACGCAGGCCTTTTTCACTCCGGAGGTTTGATCCACAGCCACGGCATGTTGTCCACAAGTGAACGGGCTCTTCTGTGGACAACCGACCTCCGAGCGAGGGCGTTGTGCCGGAGACCGCTGCTCACGCAGGCCGCTTCGGACGCCGCACGGCCACGGCTCACAGTCGTGGCCGCACCCGTGCCAGCCTGCGCAGCGCACGCGGAGTGAAACGGGACATCGCGTGGAAGAGGCGCGCCTCCGGAGTCACCGGCACCATCGCCTCGTCGCGTACGACCGCGCGCAGGATCGCCTCGGCGACCTTCTCCGGCGGATAGCCGCGCAGCCCGTACAGCCGGGCAGCGCGCTGCCGGAGGCGCCCCTCCTCGTCCGCGTCGACGCCCGCGAACCGTGCCGTCGAGGTGATGGCCGTGTCGACGAAGCCGGGACAGACCGCCGTGACGCCGATCCCCTGTCCGGCCAGCTCGGCACGCAGACACTCGCTGAGCATCAGCACCGCCGCCTTGGAGGTGCTGTAGGCGGGCAGCGCCCGGGAGGGCTGGTACGCGGCCGCGGACGCGATGTTGACGACATGGCCGCCCTGGCCGCGCTCGGCCATCTGCCTGGCGAACAGCCGGCAGCCGTGGATCACGCCCCACAGATTGACGTCGAGGACGTTCTTCCAGTCCTCCACGGTGTGGTCGAAGAAGGAGCCGGACAGACCGATGCCCGCGTTGTTCACGAGGACGTCCACCACGCCGTGCTCGGCGGCGACCTTCTCGGCCAGCTTCTCCATGGCCTGCCCGTCGGAGACGTCCACGGCCTCGCCCCAGGCGGCCGGCGCGCCGAGCGGCCGGGCCAGCTCGGCGGTGCGCGCGGCGGCCTCCGCGTCCCGGTCCACGGCCACCACGCGCGCGCCGGCCTCGGCGAACGCGAAGGCCGTGGCCCGCCCGATGCCGCTGCCCGCTCCCGTGACCAGCACGAGCTGTCCGGCGAAGCGGTCGGCGTACTTCCCCGTGGTGGCGGGCTGCGGCCGTCCGCTCTCGGTGGCGGTCACGAACTCCGTGATCCAGGCGGCCAGCCGGTCGGGCCGGGTGCGCGGGATCCAGTGCTTGGCGGGGAGCGTGCGACGCACCAGCCGCGGTACCCACCGCTCCAGGTCGTCGTACAGCCGCTCGGACAGGAACGCGTCCTTGACGGGGGTGATGAGCTGCACCGGAGCGTGTGCGTGGGCGTCCGTCCGCGGGCTGCGCAGCCGGGCGCGCACGTTGTCCCGGTACAGCCAGGCCCCGTGCGCGGCGTCCCGGGGCAGGGACGGCGTCGGGTAGCCGCCGCCGGGCACCTTCTCGACCCGCTGGAGGATCTTCGGCCAGCTTCTGCCGAGCGGACCGCGCCAGGCCAGTTCCGGCAGCACGGGCGTGTGCAGCAGGTACACGTACCAGGACTTGGCGCCCTGACCGAGGAGTTGGCCCACGCGACGTGGAGTGGGGCGCCTGAGGCGGGTGTTGATCCAATGGCCGAAGTGGTCGAGTGACGGTCCGGACATGGAGGTGAACGAGGCGATCCGGCCCCGGGTGCGTTCGACGGTGACGAACTCCCAGGCCTGCACCGAGCCCCAGTCGTGTCCGACCAGGTGCACCGGGCGGTCGGGGCTGACGGCGTCCGCGACCGCGAGGAAGTCGCCGGTGAGCTTCTCCAGGGTGAACCCGCCCCGCAGCGGCCGCGGTGCGGTGGAGCGGCCGTGGCCGCGGACGTCGTACAGCACGACATGCAGTCCGCCGGGACCGGCGAGGCGTTCGGCCACCTCGGACCAGGCCTCCTTGCTGTCCGGGTAGCCGTGCACCAGGACGACCGTCGGCTGCCGCGGGTCGCCCAGCTCGGCCACGCACAGCTCGACCCCGCCGGTGCGCACCCGGCGTTCCCGTGCGCCGTTCAGCGACGTCACGTGCGTCACCTCTCCTCCGCCGAGTGCTTGTCCGCCGAGTGCCGTGGGCGACTGTGGCAGTTGTTAGACGGGTCGTCAATAGGGCCGGGTGGACGCGGCTCCACCCGGTGTCGTGAGACTTCAGGGCGTGACCCCTAGGGTCCCCGTAATACTCGAGTCGGAGGCCGAAACGGCTCTGGGGTCTGACGACTGGCGTGGCACGGGTCACTACCGTCTAAGACGTGACTGTGATCGCGACCGAAAGCCTGAGCAAGCGGTTCCCCCGGGTGACCGCGCTTGACCGGCTCTCCGTGGACGTCGGACCCGGTGTGACCGGACTCGTCGGCGCCAACGGAGCCGGCAAGTCCACACTGATCAAGATCCTGCTGGGTCTGTCCCCCGCCACGGAGGGCCGCGCCGAGGTGCTCGGCCTCGACGTCGCCACCAAGGGCGCCGCCATCCGCGAGCGCGTCGGCTACATGCCGGAGCACGACTGCCTGCCACCCGACGTCTCGGCCACCGAGTTCGTCGTCCACATGGCGCGCATGTCCGGCCTGCCGCCCACCGCCGCGCGCGAGCGCACCGCGGACACGCTGCGCCACGTCGGACTGTACGAGGAGCGCTACCGCCCCATAGGCGGCTACTCCACCGGCATGAAGCAGCGCGTCAAGCTAGCCCAGGCCCTGGTGCACGACCCGCAGCTGGTCTTCCTCGACGAGCCGACCAACGGCCTCGACCCGGTCGGCCGCGACGAGATGCTCGGCCTGATCCGCCGGATCCACACCGACTTCGGCATCTCGGTCCTGGTCACCTCGCACCTGCTGGGCGAGCTGGAGCGCACCTGCGACCACGTCGTCGTCATCGACGGCGGCAAGCTCCTGCGGTCCAGCTCCACCACCGACTTCACCCAGACCACGACCACCCTCGCGATCGAGGTCACCGACAGCGACGAGCACCCGGACGGCACCCGCGCGGTGCGCGACGCGCTCCACGCGCGCGGGATGCAGACCGAGGACGGCACCGGCCTGCCGGGCGCGGGACACGTCCTGCTCCTCACCGCGCAGGGCGAGGAGACGTACGACCTGGTGCGAGACGTCATCGCGGACCTCGGCCTCGGCCTGGTGCGCATGGAACAGCGCCGGCACCACATCTCGGAGGTCTTCCGGGACGACGAACAGCGCGACGGACAGCGGAAGGAGGCGGTCGGCCATGGCAGTTGAGCAGCCCATGAGCGCACCCGTCACGCGGTCGGGTGACCAGACCCGCATCCACAACATCGGCTACCGCACCTACGACGGCCCCCGCCTCGGCCGGGCCTACGCCCGCCGCTCGCTGTACTCGCAGTCCCTGCGCGGCGCCTACGGCCTCGGCCGCTCGGTCAAGTCCAAGGTGCTGCCGATGCTGCTGTTCGTGGTGATGTGCGTGCCCGCGGCCATCATGGTCGCTGTCGCGGTCGCCACCAAGGCCAAGGACCTGCCCGTCGACTACACGCGCTACGCCATCATCATGCAGGCCGTGATCAGCCTGTACGTCGCCTCGCAGGCACCCCAGTCCGTCTCACGCGACCTGCGCTTCAAGACCGTGCCGCTGTACTTCTCGCGGCCCATCGAGACCGCCGACTACGTCCGCGCCAAGTACGCGGCACTGGCCTCGGCCCTGTTCATCCTGACCGCCGCACCGCTGCTCGTGCTCTACGTCGGCGCACTGCTGGCCAAGCTGGACTTCGCCGACCAGACCAAGGGATTCGCACAGGGACTCGTCTCCGTGGCACTGCTCTCACTGCTCTTCGCCGGCATCGGCCTCGTCATCGCCGCCGTCACCCCGCGCCGCGGCTTCGGCATAGCCGCAGTGATCGCCGTACTGGTCATCTCCTACGGCGCGGTCTCCACCCTCCAGGCCATCGCCGACGCCCAGAACAACACCGGCGCGATCCCCTGGATCGGCCTGTTCTCGCCGGTCACCCTGATCGACGGCGTGCAGACCGCCTTCCTGGGCGCGACGTCCGCGGCGCCCGGTGCCGTCGGCCCCGGCACCGGAGAAGGCGTCGTCTACGTCCTCGTCCTCCTGGGCCTCATCGCCGCTGCCTACGGCCTCCTGCTGCGCCGCTACAAGAAGGTGGGACTGTGACGACCCTCAGCATCGACCACGTCTCCCGCTGGTTCGGCAACGTGGTCGCCGTCAACGACATCACCATGACGATCGGCCCCGGCGTCACCGGTCTGCTCGGCCCCAACGGGGCCGGAAAGTCCACGCTGATCAACATGATGGGCGGCTTCCTCGCCCCCTCCACCGGCTCCGTCACCCTGGACGGACAGCCCGTGTGGCGCAACGAGCAGATCTACCGGCACATCGGTGTCGTCCCCGAGCGGGAGGCGATGTACGACTTCCTCACCGGGCGCGAGTTCGTCGTCGCCAACGCCGAGCTGCACGGCCTCGGGGCCAAGGCGGCACAGAAGGCGCTGGCCACGGTCGAGATGGAGTACGCGCAGGACCGGAAGATCTCCACCTACTCCAAGGGCATGCGGCAGCGCGTGAAGATGGCCAGCGCCCTCGTGCACGACCCGTCCCTGCTCCTGCTGGACGAGCCGTTCAACGGCATGGACCCGCGCCAGCGCATGCAGCTGATGGATCTGCTGCGGCGCATGGGCGACGAGGGCCGCACGGTGCTCTTCTCCTCCCACATCCTGGAGGAGGTCGAGCAGCTCGCCTGGCACATCGAGGTGGTGGTCGCCGGCCGGCACGCTGCCAGCGGCGACTTCCGCAAGATCCGCCGTCTGATGACCGACCGCCCGCACCGCTATCTGGTGCGCTCCAGCGACGACCGCGCCCTCGCGGCCGCGCTGATCGCCGACCCGTCGACGTCCGGCATCGAGGTCGACCTTGCCGAGGGCGCGCTGCGCATCCAGGCCGTCGACTTCGGCCGGTTCACCACCCTGCTGCCGCGGGTGGCCCGGGACCACGGCATCCGGCTGCACACGGTCTCGCCGTCCGACGAGTCCCTCGAGTCCGTCTTCTCGTATCTGGTCGCGGCGTAGGAGGCCGAAGATGTACGACCCCACAGTCGCCCGGCTCACCTACCGGGCCCTGCTCGGCCGTCGCCGGGCCCTCATCCTCGGCGCGCTGCCGCTGCTGCTGATCGTCATCGCGGTGGTCGTCCGCGCGCTCACCGGCGCCGACGACCAGACCGCGGTGAACGTCCTGGGCGGGTTCGCGCTCGCCACCATGGTGCCGATCATCGGTGTCATCGCCGGAACCGGCGCGATCGGCCCGGAGATCGACGACGGCTCGGTGGTGTACCTGCTGTCCAAGCCGCTGAAGCGGCCGACGATCATTCTCACCAAGCTGATCGTGGCGATCGCGGTGACCATGGTGTTCTCGGCGGTGCCCACGCTGGTCGCCGGGCTGATCCTCAACGGCAACGGGCAGCAGATCGCCGTCGCCTACACGGTGGCCGCACTGATCGCCTCCATCGCCTACGCGGCCCTGTTCCTGCTGCTGGGCACGGTCTCCCGGCACGCGGTGGTCTTCGGCCTCGTCTACGCCCTCGTCTGGGAGGCGCTGTTCGGCTCACTGGTGCCCGGGGCGCGCACCCTGAGCATCCAGCAGTGGTCCCTGGCCGTGGCGCACAAGGTCGCCGGCGGAGACCTGGTCACCTCCGACGTCGGGCTGCCGACGGCGACGGTGCTGCTGGTGCTGGTGACCGTACTGGCCACCTGGTACGCCGGGCAGAAGCTGAGGGCCCTGACCCTCGCCGGGGAGGAGTGAGACCTGGCCCGCTCACCGGGCGGGCCTCACCCGGCCTTGACGGAGGTTTCACCTCCACGCACGCACACTGGGCAGAGCGGACGGACGACCAGGAGGACGGGATGGCGGGTGAGACGCCGGAACACGACGGCCGTGGGGCCACCGGCGACGGGTGGGACGACGTGGTCCTCGACGCGGACTTCATACGGGCCGCCGAGACCACCGAGCCGTCCGCCCGGGCTCGTGTGCTCGCCGCCCGCTGGCGCCGCGAGGCACCCGAACCACAGCCCTGGCGCTCCGATGAGCCGCCCGCGGGATGGTTCTTCAGCAAGGTCCGCCGGCGCAGGTGGCGGCGGCGCTGAGCCGTCGCGCGGCGGGCGTTTAATTCGGTGGCGACGGTGGCGCCGGGACGGCACAGTGGTGGAGTCCGCAGCGCCGGGTCGAGCCGGCGCCACGTTCTGGGAGAGGAGCGGTGGCGATGTCCATGCACGGCAGTACGCCCAGCTCCCGGCAGGGCAGCCCGCGGCGGGCTCCGGAGTAGTCCTCACCGCTCCGTCGAGCCCGCCCCGCACGGGGAGCTGCCCGGGGCGGCCGCTTCGAGCACGCGATCCCTGTCGCGTGGGCCGCCCACCCGGAGGATTGGCCGAGTGGTAAGGCACCGGCTTGCTAAGCCGCGGTCGGGGTGAAACCCCGCGCACGTTCGATCCGTGCATCCTCCGCAGAGACCGAGACGGCACAGACCGAAACGCACGACCGAGAGCCGGCGGGAACCGCGGGTTCAGCCCAGGAACCGTTCCAGCACCACCGCGATGCCGTCCTCCTCGTGGGAGGCCGTCACCTCGTCCGCGACCGCCTTCAGTTCCTCGTGGGCGTTGGCCATGGCCACGCCGTGCGCGGCCCAGGCGAACATCGGGATGTCGTTGGGCATGTCGCCGAAGGCGAGCGTGTCGGCGGCCTTCAGGCCCAGCCGTCGTGCGGAGAGGGAGAGGCCCGTCGCCTTCGACAGTCCGAGAGGGAGGAGTTCGACGATGCCCTCGCCGGCCATGGTGACCGAGACGAAGCCGCCCGCGGCCCGGTGGGCCGCGTCGGCGAGCTCGTCGTCGGTGAGGGTCGGATGCTGGACGTAGATCTTGTTGAGCGGTGCGCTCCACAGGTCCGAGGCGTCCGTGAACGGGGTGGCCGGCAGGGCGCCGGTGAGGGCGTAGCCGGGGCCCACGAGCACCTCGCCGTCCAGGCCGTCCCGGCTCGCCGCGAGGTACAGCGGGCCGACCTCCGCCTCTATCTTGGCCAGGGCCACCCCGGCCAGCTGCCGGTCCAGGGTCACCGAGGTCAGCAGACGGTGCTCACCCGCGTCGTACACCTGGGCGCCCTGGCCGCAGACCGCGAGGCCCCGGTAGCCGAGGTCGTCGAGGATGTGCCGGGTCCAGGGGACGGCACGGCCGGTGACCACGATGTGCGCGGCACCCGCCGCGGTGGCCGCGGCGAGCGCCTCACGGGTGCGGGGCGATATCGACTCGTCGGAGCGCAGCAGCGTGCCGTCCAGGTCGGTCGCGATCAGCCGGTAGGGGAGGCCGCCGGACGTCTCGCCGGCGGCCTCGGGAGCGGGGTCGGTCACTTGGCCACCGGCTCCAGGACCTCCCGGCCGCCGAGGTAGGGACGCAGCACCTCGGGCACGCGCACGGAACCGTCGGCCTGCTGGTGGTTCTCCAGGATCGCGACGATGGTGCGCGGGACGGCGCACAGCGTGCCGTTGAGCGTGGCCAGCGGCTTGACCTGCTTGCCGTCGCGGACACGGATCTGCAGCCGGCGCGACTGGTACTCGGTGCAGTCCGAGGTGGAGGTCAGCTCGCGGTACTTGCCCTGGGTGGGGATCCACGCCTCGCAGTCGAACTTGCGCGCGGCCGAGGAGCCCAGATCACCCGAGGCCACGTCGATGACGCGGAACGGCAGCTCCAGCGAGGTCAGCCACTGCTTCTCCCACTCCAGCAGCCGCTGGTGCTCCGCCTGCGACTCCTCGGGGGCGACGTAGGAGAACATCTCGACCTTGTCGAACTGGTGCACGCGGAAGATGCCGCGGGTGTCCTTGCCGTGCGAGCCGGCCTCGCGGCGGAAGCACGGCGAGAAGCCCGCGTAGCGCAGCGGCAGGCGTTCCCCGTCGATGATCTCGTCCATGTGGTAGGCCGCCAGCGGCACCTCCGACGTGCCGACCAGGTAGAGGTCGTCCTTGTCGAGGTGGTAGACGTCCTGGGCGGCCTGGCCGAGGAAGCCGGTGCCGGCCATCGACTGGGGGCGAACCAGCGCAGGGGTCAGCATCGGGGTGAAGCCGGCCGCGGTGGCCTGCGCCATCGCCGCGTTCACCAGGGCCAGCTCCAGCAGGGCGCCGACACCGGTGAGGAAGTAGAAGCGCGAACCGGACACCTTGGCGGCGCGCTCCACGTCGATCGCGCCGAGGAGCTGGCCCAGTTCCAGGTGGTCCTTGGGCGCGAAGCCCTCGGCGGCGAAGTCGCGGATCGTGCCGTGCGTCTCCAGCGTGACGAAGTCCTCCTCACCGCCGACGGGCACGTCGGGGTGCACGAGGTTGCCGAGCCGGAGCAGCAGCTCCTGGGTCTCGGCGTCCGCCGCGTCGCGCTCGGCGTCGGCCGCCTTGACGTCGGCGGCGAGCTGGCTCGCCCTCTTCAGCAGCTCGGCCTTCTCGTCACCGGCGGCCTTGGGGATGAGCTTGCCCAGCGCCTTCTGTTCGGCGCGCAGCTCGTCGAAGCGGACGCCGGACGACCTGCGCCGCTCGTCGGCAGACAGGAGGGAGTCGACGAGCGCGACGTCCTCTCCACGGGCGCGCTGGGAAGCGCGCGCACGGTCGGGGTCCTCACGGAGCAGACGAAGGTCAATCACGCGGTCAAGGCTACCGGTGCGGCGTTCCCGCTCACGACCCTGTATTCCGAACCGCGCGTCTCGGTGCCGTTCACCGCCGTACACACCGTTATGGACAAATTGCGCAGTGTGTCAATAAAGAGGTGCCCCGCCCCCTGGAAGAGGGCAGGCCACGGATGCCTGGTTGACTGGATTTCCTTGTGTGGAACGGGACTTGGAGCCCGTGTTGTCCACAGGGATCCATGCCCCCCGGCAAGTTATCCACAGGCTGTGTGCAAGATCTGTGGACTTCGGAATTGATCACTCCGCAAGCGGGGGCCGGAAGGAAGAATTCCCGGTGCAAACCGGCCTGACACCCACTTTCGGGTGGAAAGGGGTCGCCCCAAAAGATGAACCAAAGGAAACGGGTGGACGAAGGGTCGCCTACGGGGTGATGGCCCGGCTTGCGGCCCGTGGGGCGATTTGTCGACCGAGTGGCCGTGTGGTGTCGACTTGTCCCCAGGTCGATCAGGGCACCTGTGGATAACTTCTGTGGATGACGAAGATCTGCAGGTAGGACCGGTCGCACCCGGTCAGAAACGGCTAGAAACGGCCGTCCTGGCAGCGTGCCACCCAGTCCGCCGCCGCCGCGAACTCCCCGTCCGACGTCCCCGTGGACGGCGGCCGCACGTCCGCCACCCCGATGTCCGCACGCGGATAGGAGCCGAGGAAACGCACCTGAAGACAGATCCGCTTCAGGCCCATCAGGGCCTCCGCCATCCGGCGGTCGCTGATGTGGCCCTCGGCGTCCACGCAGAAGCAGTAGTTGCCGATGCCCGCGCCGGTCGGCCGGGACTGGAGCAGCATGAGGTTGATGCCACGGGAGGCGAACTCGCCCAGCAGGTCGCGCAGGGCGCCGGGGTGGTCGTCGCGCTGCCACAGGACCACGGAGGTCTTGTCCGCGCCGGTGGGCGCGGCGGGCCGGGCGGGCCGGCCGACCAGCACGAACCGGGTCTGCGCGTTCTCCGCGTCGTGGATGCCGGTCTCGAGGGGCTCCAGCCCGTACCGTTCGGCCGCGAACTCACCGGCGAAGGCGGCGTCGTAGCGGCCCTCCTGGACCAGGCGCGCGCCGTCCGCGTTCGAGGCGGCGGACTCCCACACGGCGTCCGGGAGGTTCGCCCTCAGCCAGTTGCGCACCTGCGGCTGTGCGGCCGGGTGGGCGGTGACCGTCTTGATGTCGGACAGCTTGGTGCCGGGCCGGACCAGCAGCGCGAAGGTGATCGACAGCAGCACCTCGCGGTAGATCATCAGCGGCTGGCCCGCGACCAGCTCGTCGAGCGTCGTGGTGATGCCACCCTCGACGGAGTTCTCGATCGGCACGAACGCGGCCTCGGCGTCACCGGTGCGGACCGCGTCCAGCGCGGACTGCACGGACACGTATGGGACCAACTCCCGGGTGGCCGCCTCGGGAAGCGTGCGCAGGGCCACCTCGGTGAAGGTGCCCTCGGGGCCGAGATACGCATAGCTCGCTGGCATGTCCTCACCCTAATGGCCTCGACCCGACTCGGCCCCTGTGTCTCATGCGCGCCCCTCCCATGGGTGACCCACCGAGCCCCCTCGGAGCAGCTGTGATCGCTCCAGCGGCCGTGTCACCCCTCCAGCAGCCGCTGCCCCACGTACTCGCCCTTGGCCGCCCCGCCCGGGACGGCGAACAGTCCGCTGGCCTCGTGCCGGATGAACGACGACAACGCGTCACCGCGGTCCAGCTTGCGCTGCACCGGTACGAAACCCCGCAGCGGGTCCGCCTGCCAGCAGATGAACAGCAGGCCCGCGTCCGGGGCGCCGTCGGCGCCGAAGCCGTCGTGGTAGGAGAACGGGCGCCGGAGCATGGCGGCGCCGCCGTTCTGGTCGGGCCGGGTGATGCGGGCGTGGGCGTTGATCGGGACGACGTAGGAGCCGTCCTTGCCCGCCTTCTCCAGGTCCATGGCGGTCGTCTCGGTCCCCCCGCTCAGCGGCGCGCCGTCGGACTTGCGGCGTCCGATGACGTTCTCCTGCTGGGCGAGCGAGAGCTTCTCCCAGTCGTCCAAAAGCATGCGGATGCGGCGAACGACGACGTAGGAGCCGTTCGCCATCCAGGCGGGTTCGCCGTTCGCGGGGACGAAGATCCGCTGGTCGAAGTCGGCGTCGGACGGCTTGGGATTGCGGGTGCCGTCGACCTGGCCCATCAGGTTGCGGGCCGTCATGGGCTGCGCGGTGGCGCCCGGGGAGCGGTTGAAGCCGTTCATCTGCCAGCGGAGCCGGGCGGCGCTGCCCGCGTCCTTCTGGATCGCGCGCAGGGCGTGGAAGGCGACCAGTGCGTCGTCGGCGCCGATCTGCACCCACAGGTCGCCGTTGCTGCGGGCCTTGTCGAGGTGGTCGGAGGAGAAGTCGGGCAGCGGGTCGAGGGCGGCCGGCCGCTGCTTCCCGAGGCCCGTGCGGGCGAAGAAGCTGTGGCCGAAGCCGAAGGTGACCGTGAGCGAGGAGGGGCCGGCGTCCCGGGCGACGTCGGTGTCGTCGTGCGCGGCCGGCTCGCCCGCCATCAGGCGGTCGGCCGTGGACGACCAGCGACGCAGCAGCGCCACCGCCTCCTTGCGGCCCGCGCCGGCCGCCAGGTCGAAGGCGACCAGGTGGCCGCGGGCCTGCAGGGCGTCGGTGATGCCGGGCTGATGTTTCCCGTGAAACATCGCCCGGTTCGCGCCCAGCGAGGTGAGCGGGGTGGCCGCGGCGGGTGCAGACCAGCAGCATGTCGGCCTTGAGGACCTGCTTGCCGTGCCGGGCCTTCACGGTGACGGCCACGCCG